>JANQGB010000899.1 GCA_028277545.1 Phycisphaerae bacterium
CCGCCCTGCAGGAGCGGAGCGAGCTTCGGATACCTGCGGTAGAGTTGTGTACACGGGTGCAGACCTTCGGCGTTTACGACGTCATGCCCGACGAGGCCCTGGTCGCCAACCGGGCCAACCGGGCGATCGTCTACATCGAGATCGACAACTTCCTGTCGGAGAAGACCACCGCCGGCCAGTACCGCACCACGCTATCGGGTGAACTAGAGGTGCTGACCTCCGCCGGCCAGGCCATCTGGCAACACCAGGAGCCGAGCATCGTTGATATGTCCCGCCAGCGCCGCCGCGACTTCTTCCTGGCCCAGATGATCACCTTGCCCGCCTCACTGGGGCCGGGTGAGTACGTCCTGAAGGTGTCCATCCAGGATGAGCTGTCCGGCAAGTCCACCCAGGCCATCCACAACTTCGCCATCGGCGGAGCCGCCGCCCACGCCTCGAATTACTGAGGCGAGCATGGCACCTTGATGTCAACCGTTTGGCACACCAGCGGCGTGAGTCAAGCAACGGAGTAACACGGTAGAGTCCGCCGGGCGGACCACGCCTGGGAAGATCGCTCCCCATCCGATGGTCCGCGGAGCGGACCCTACGGCTCTGCTGCGTCCGGACCTGTTACCCCTCGAAGACTCCCTGGAAGCCTGCGAAGTCGAGCAGGTCGACGTCACCGTCGAAGTCGAAATCGAAGGCCTGGCAGCCATCCGCATAGGGCCCGGCCAACGGCCCGGTGACACAGCCTGGCCAACTCAGGTAGTCAAGCAGATCGACGCTGCGGTCGCAGTCGTAGTCGCCGATCCCGAATTCGTAGGCCCCCATGTCCACGATGCTGCACAGTACCCGAGCGTGACCGTCCAGGTCGGTTGCGCCAGGCTCTGGCACGAAAGCCGGGTCGCCCGCGTTGATGCAGGGTGAGTCGAGTCGCAGGCGCAGATCGCCGTAGTCGTCGTTGGCGCCCTCATCGACGTCCGGTGTTCCAGGATCATCGCCCCAACCGTCGCCGCCATCGTGGGGATCACGAACGAAGACCGGATCGGCGTCGATATTGCCGGTCCCTTCCCAACCGCCCTGGATGTTGCTGTATCTGACGGTTGCCGGTCCCGCGATCTGATTCAGGCCGTTCTCATGCGTGTTGCCCCAGAGGATACAGTTGGTCAGCGTCGGGGTGTCCGAGGTGTGCAACCCGCCGCCATCCCCCCCAGTCCAGTTATCGATGAAGGTGCAGTTAGTGAGCGTACCACCACCGCACATGCCGCCGCCGGATAACGCTGCTCCGTTTCCCACGAATGTGCAGTTAGTCACCGTGGTACCCGAACCGCCGTCGTACATGCCGCCACCGTCTTCGCTGACCCGGTTGCCGCTGAATACGCAGCCGACGATTGTGAGGTTTGTGCCGTAACTGCAGAGGCCCCCACCGCGCGCGTCGTTAACGCCTCTGTTGCCGGTAATCGCGCAGTCCCTGATCGTCGCGCTGCTATTGCTGCAGAAGACTCCGCCCCCATCTTCCGCGAGGTTGTCGCTGATCGAGCAGCCGATGATCGTTGGGGCGCTGCCGTCGATGCAGTAGATACCGCCGCCTTGCCCGTCGTCTGTCGAGTTGGCGGTGATCGTGCAGTCGATAATCACCGGGCTTCCGTTCTCCACGTAGATGCCGCCGCCGTTCAACCGGGACCAGATCAGCGGGTCATACGCATACCCGCGGGTAATCGTGAAACCATCGAGGATGCAGTTCGAGGCCACGCCGCTAGCGACTACTACGCGGTAGCTGTTCTCTAGCATCGACGGATCGCCCAGTTCGCCAACATCATCACCAGCCAGGTCACCACTCAGGATAGACACATTGCTGCGGACGTCACGCAGGTCAGGGTCGGGAGTGCCTAGCCCTGCATGGCCGCCACGGATGGTCACACCGTCCGGAAGACGGAAGCTTACCGATCTCGGGTCCGTGGCGTGGGTCCGCAGTGACGGCGTGTACCTGCCAGACGCCACTCGAATCTCGTCACCGCTGAGGGCCACGCTCAGAGCGGCCTGAAGATCATCGTAGGCAGTGACCCAGGCCGTGCCATCTCCGTCCGCGGGCGCATCGTCGTCTACGAAGATCAGGCGATTACACTCGTCGGGGATGTCGTTTCCGTCCACATCTACCGACGTACCTTCGGCTATGTCGCAACTATCGGGCACTTCGTTGCTGTTGCAGTCATAATTTAACTCATAGGCCAGCGCGCACGCATCTCCCACGCCGTCCTCATCGCAGTCCGCCTGAGCCGGGTTGGGATGCACCGGGCAGTTGTCGTAACAGTTGCTCAGTCCGTCACCGTCCGGGTCGTCCTCGGAGTCATCCGGTCGTTCGTACGCTCCCATGTCGACGATGGGCAGCGTGCCGGCCCCGGTATCGTCCACACAGGGATAGTCCACCAGGCGTGGATTGCCGTCGAGGTCCGTGGTGACAGTGATCGCTGCGTTGTCGCCGGCGTCGATACAGGGGGAGCCGGGCAGGAGCCGCAGATTGTCGTCCTCTGTACCGGCGCTGCCGTCCGGGCCGGCATGGTCAACGAAGCGTGGATTGTTGCCGGTGTTGCCAACGCCGGCCAGACTCCCTGTCCAGCCCTGGATGCAGGAGTAGTCTATGCTCGGTTTGCC
This sequence comes from Phycisphaerae bacterium, assembly GCA_028277545.1. Taxonomy (GTDB): domain Bacteria; phylum Planctomycetota; class Phycisphaerae; order UBA1845; family UBA1845; genus JANQGB01. The sequence goes on from JANQGB010000899.1 coordinate 2,632, forward strand.
TCCATGAAGCTGAGCGGATTCACTCATCCCCCCGCCATAGTCTCTGTTACCCCAGAGGACGCAGTTGGTCACCGTCGGAGTGCTGCTGTCGCCCTTGTTGTAGATTGCGCCGCCCCCGCCCCACCCGCCGTAGTTGCCGCCGAAAGTGCAGTTGGTCACCGTGGGGCTGGTATTGAGCCAGTTGTACATCCCGCCCCCGTCCCAGCCGGCCGAATTCCCGCTGAACGTACAGTTGGTCAGCGCGGGGTCACTGTACTGGTTATTGTAAAGTCCACCGCCGTACCGGGCCGAGTTTCCGTTGAATGTGGAGTCGGTCAGTGTCGGGCTGCTGGAATCGTTGTACATCCCTCCCCCCTCCGAACCGGCCGAATTTCCGTTGAATCTGCATTTGCTTACTGGTGGGCTGCTGTTGGACCGGTTGAATATCCCGCCGCCGCAGTGGTTGGCCGAGCTTGCGCTGAATGCGCAGTTGGTCACTGTCGGGCTGCTGGTGTGCGCTATATACATCCCACCACCGCAGTTGGCCGAGTTCTCGGTGAAGACGCAGTTCGTCACGGTCGAGTTGCCCTCGCCGCTGTACATCCCGCCGCCATAGACGTGGGCGTGGTTTCCGCCGAAGGTGCAGTTGGTTACCGTCGGACTGCCACTGAAGGTGTAAAGTCCAGCCCCGTGGCGCTCTGCGTCGCTGCCGTCAGCGTTTCCGCCGCTGACCGTGACGCCGTCGAGGACAGCCGTGGTGTCTGTTCCGCTGCCTGTAACCACGTGGTAGGCGTTCTCGTCCCTCGAGGGGGCCTCCAGATCGCCAACATCGTCACCGTTCAGATCGCCGCTGAGCGTGGACTCGTAGAGCACCAGATCACGCGTATCAGGGTCCTTGGGGTGTGCCAAACCGGCGTAACCCCCGGAGATGGTCACGCCATTGATAAGCGCAAATGTCTCCGTGCGAGGGACCCCCGGCTCGGTTCGCTGTGACGGAGTGTAGGTGCCACCGGCCACGCGAATCTCGGTGACGGCACCGTTCGTGCTCGCGTCGCCTAGGGCGTACTGAAGGTCGTCATACGCCGTGGCCCAGACCAGGCCGTCTCCTCCAGGTGGGGCGTCGTCATCAACGTAGATGATCTCGGCGCTTGCCGGGGGACTAACGATGCAGGCGTGCATAATCAACAAAGCGATTGCCGGCTTGTGTGTGTTGTGCATCGGTTAACCTCCTCATAGACACAGCCAGTGATAAAGCAGAGCCCGCCGCGCCGCCCAGGTCCCTGCTGCGCAGGCAGTCGTTACGACAACAGCCGCCTACGGTGGTCTGGGATGCCGATCAGACGTTGGCGGCCACTCGACTGGCCATAGGGCATCGAGGCCGGCATTAATCTCCCTCGAAGACTCCCTGGAACCCTGCGAAGTCGAGCAGGTCGACGTCACCGTCGAAGTCGAAATCGAAGGCCCGGCAGCCCTGCTCATAGGCCCCAGCAAACGGTCCGGTGAAACACTCTGACCAGCTTTCGTAGTCAGCCAAGTCTACGCTGCGGTCGCAGTCGTAGTCGCCGATCCCGAATTCGTAGGCCCCCATGTCCACGATGCTGCACAGTACCCGAGCATGCCCGTCCAGGTCTGTCGCGCCCGGCTCGGGTACAAACGCCGGGTCGGCGGTGTCGACGCAGGGTGAGCCGGGCTGCAGCCGGTAGTCGCCATCGGGCCGGGCGTCGTCATTCGCATCGCCCGGCGTGTCGTCATACTCTCCGTAGCCGTAGTCCACGAACAGCGGGTCGTCGTCGATGTTGCCGGTTCCCGGCCACCCGCCCTGGACGTCGCTGTACGTGACGGTGATCGTAGAGCCGTCATTGTTCCAGATCTCGTCGCCACCGTTCCAGAGTATGCAGTTGGTCATTTCGATTGTGGTCGGTTCCTGCTGCTGCTCTGAATCACGCCCCAGCGCACAGCCGTTCGACGCCATATTGGCGGCGAACGTACAGTTGGCGATGGTTGGTGTGCTACTGCTGTACGAGTATACGCCGCTGCCTGCCGTGGCGGAGTTTCCGATGAAAGTGCAGTTGGTGAGCGTGGAGTCGCTTGCCCAGCCCAAGTACACGCCGCCGCCCGACGTTGCAGAGTTTCCGATGAGCGTGCAGTTGGTCATCGTCACGCGGCCGTAACTACAGGATATCCCGCCGGCAGCATCTTCGGCTATGTTGTTGCGGAAGACGCATCCCACGAGTATTGGCGAGCTTTCATCACTATGCATCCCACCTCCCCAGTGCGCCGAATTACTGACGAAAGCGCAGTCCGTCAGGCGCGGGGCAAGACTGTCAACGTTTGTCAGGCCACCGCCGGCAAGCGCGGAATTGTGCGAGAACGTGCAGCCACGCAGCATGGGGCTCCCGTCAAGGATGTACATTCCGCCGCCGTTATGGGCGTAGTTGCGGGAGAAGATGCAGTTGGTCATCGTTGGGCTGCCCCGGCTGGTCATCCCGCCGCCAATACCGTTCGGGAACGAACCGTCGGCGTTGCCGCCTGTAATCCTGAAGCCATCCAAAACAGCCGTCTCGTCCGTGCCACTACCCGTAACAACGTGGTAGGTGTTCTCCTCCCTCGATGGGTCCCACAGATCGCCTGCGTCGTCACCGTTCAGATCGCCGCTGAGGGTGGATTCATAGAGGGCCAGATCACGCACGTCGGGATTCTCGGGGTCTGCCAGCCCGGCGTAACCTCCGGAGATGGTCACGCCACTGATAAGCGAGAATGTCTCCGTGCGAGGAAGCTCCGATTCGGTTCGCTGTGACGGCGTGTAAGTACCTCCGGCCACGCGAATCTCGGTGACGGCGCCGTTCGTGCTCGCGTCGTTCAGGGCGTCCTGGAGGTCGTCGTAGGCCGTGGTCCAGGTCAGGCCGTCTCCACCGGGTGGGGCATCGTCGTCCACATGGAGAATATCAGCACTCACTGAGGAAGAAACGAGGCTGGCGAGCAGCATCAAGAGGCCGATTGCCGGCGTGTGTGCGTTGTTCATCGGATAACCTCCTCATGGGTACGACCCATAAGAGCATAGGGCCTGCCGCATCCAGGCAGCGTCGGTCGGGCGTCTGGCCGAAGTGCGGACCTGGTGATGGAGTCCGGTGGCCCTGCGATCCCGGCGCTGCAACCTTCGCTGGTATCCTGCTCCCGTCAAGCCCCCCAACGTGAGCACGCCCTCCCCCAAAACCGCGGCCAAAGGGTAGCGACTGTCGGTCACTGACTCCCACGGCAGCTTGGGAGACATCGCTCCCTATCCGACGGTCCGCGGAGCGGACCCTACGGCTCTTCGAAGACGCCCTGGAAACCGGCGAAGTCGTGCAGATCGACATCGCCGTCGAAGTCGAAATCGAACGCCTCGCAGCTATCCGCATAGGGCCCGGCCAACGGCCCGGTGAAACAGCCTGGCCAGCTCAGGTAGTCAAGCAGATCGACGCTGCGGTCGCAGTCGTAGTCCCCGATCCCGAACTCGTAGGCTCCCATGTCCACTCTGCCGCAGAGCACCCGGGCGTGCCCGTCCAGGTCTGTCGTTCCGGGTCCCGGGACAAACGCCGGATCGCCGGTGTCGATGCACGGCGAGTCGGCCTGCAGTCGCAAGTCACCGTAATCGTCATTGGCACCCTCATCGACATCCGGCGTTTCTGGATCATCACTCCAACCGTCGCCACCATCGTCGGGATCACGAACGAAGACCGGATCGGCGTCAATGTTGCCTGTTCCTGGCCACCCACCCTGTACGTTGCTGTATGTAACAAAGGTTGTTGAACCACCTTCATCGTAGATTCCTTCGCCGTTCTCCCAGAGGATGCAGTTGGTCAGCGTGGAGCCGCTGTCGTAGTCGTTGTGAATCCCGCCACCGCGACCGTATGAGGCCGAATTTCCGCTGAACGTGCAGTTGAACAAAGTGGGGCTGCTCTCGTCGTTGTACATCCCGCCACCGTAGACCTGGGCCGAGTTCCCGCTGAAATTACAGTTGGCCAGCGTTGGGCTGCTGGAGTAGTTGCACATCCCGCCGCCGTCTCTGCCCCAGTTCCCGCTGAGCGCGCAGTTGACCAGAGTGGGGCTGCTGTCGCTGTTCCTCATAGCAGACCCATAATTGTGAATGAAGTTACATCCGATGATTGTCGGACTGCTGCCGTCCTGGTTGTCCATAGCACCACCCCAGCCCCCGTTCTCATAGAAGGTACAGTTTGTTAGCGTCGGGCTGCTGTTGACGTTGTATATCCCACCGCCGTTGTCATCGGCTCCGTTTGAAGCAAACAGGCAACCGTCGAGACTCGGATTGCTGTCCGAGTTGTACATCCCGCCCCCATTGCTGCCCCGTGCTTCATTATCGACGAAGGCACAGTTGACCAGCTGAGGATTGCTGCCGTTCACATTGTACATTCCCCCGCCTGACCCGGCCGAGTTCCTGCTGAACGTGCAGGAGATCACCTGGGGGCTACCGTTAGAATTGTACATACCGCCGCCGTAGTAGTGCTCGTCCCCTTCAGTATTGCCTCCTGTTATCATGAAGCCATCCAGGGCCGTCGTGTCGTCCGTACCGCTTCCCGTGACGACGTGGTAAGAATTCTCGTTCCACGACTGGTCCCATGGTTCGCCGACGTCGTCACCAGCGAGATCGCCGCTAAGGGTGGATTTGTAGAGGGCCAAATCACGTACTTCAGGGTTCTCGGGGTATGCCAAACCGGCGTAGCCTCCGGAGATGGTCAGGCCATTGATAAGCGAGAATGTCTCCGTACGAGGGACCTCTGGCTGGGTTCGCTGTGACGGCGCATAGGTGCCGGCTGCCACGCGAATCTCAGTGACGGCCCCGTTGGTGCTTGCGTCGCGCAGGGCATCCTGGAGGTTGTCGTAGGCCGCAGTCCAGGTCAGGCCGTCTCCGCCAGGCGGGGCGTTGTCGTCGACATAGATGATATCAGCGCTCACCGAGGGAGACATGAGGCTGGCGAGCAGCATCAAGAGGCCGATTGCCGGCGTATGTGCGTTGTTCATCGGATTTCCTCCTCAGAGGCCCAATCCGCAGGAGGATGGCGCCGGCCGCGGGCAGGCAGCGTCAGTCGCGTGGCTGCCCGAAGTGCTGAGGTGGTGATATGTAGTCAAGCGCCCCCGCGATCCCTACACTGCTACTTTCGCAGGTATCCTGCTCCCGTCAAGCCCCCCAGCGTGAGCACGCCCTCCCCCAAAATCGCGGCCAAAGGGTAGCGCCCCTCGGTCACTGACTCCCACGGCGGTCTGCGAGATATCCCTCCCCATCCGACGGTCCGCGGAGCGGGCCCTACGGCTCTTCGAAGACGCCCTGGAAGCCGGCGAAGTCGAGCAGATCGACGTCGCCGTCGAAATCGAAATCAAACGCCTCGCAGCCATCCGCATAGGGTCCGCCCAACGGCCCGGTGAAGCAGCCTGGCCAGTTCAGGTAGTCAAGCAGATCGACGCTGCGGTCGCAGTCGTGGTCACCGATCCCGAACTCGTAGGCCCCCATGTCCACGATGCTGCACAGTAGGCGGGAGTGCCCTTCCAGGTCGGTCGCGCCAGGCTCTGGCACAAACGCCGGGTCGCCCGCGTTGATGCAGGGTGAGTCGGGCTGCAGCCGGTGATCCCCCTGCGACTCGCCCGCTTCCCAGTAATCCGGCCCGGGAGCCACGAACAGCGGGTCTTCGCCCGTATTCCCCAGGCCGCCGAAGACGCCAGTCCATCCTTCGACACAACTGTAGTTGATAGTCACCGTACCGTGCGGTCCCAGCGTTTCTTCGTCGGTCTGCGGCCAGTCGTCATGGCTCCAGAAGATCGAGCCAGTGACCACAACTTCGCCGTAGTTGGAGACCGTCATTGCTGTCCAGCCGTCGCTGGTGTTGTGTCCAAAGGTGGAGTTTTCCAGAACAACCACTCCAGTCCTGCTGTACAGGGCAGCGCCCTCGCCGTCATTGCATTCGGCGTGGTTCGCATAGAAGAGGCTGCTTTCCACCGTTGGGCTGCCTTCATCATTAGACATCCCGCCGCCCGCGCAAGCCAGGTTCCTCTCAAAGAGACAATTGGTCAGGACGGGGTCACCGTAAGCGGTGTGCAGCCCGCCTCCGTAGCCATGATCTCCTCCCTCAGTGGAGGTCTTATAGTACGACGAGGCCGCGTTATCTTTGAGGACGCAGCCGATCAGCGTCGGGCTCCCGCCATCGTTGCGCATGCCGCCGCCGAGGTTGTCGCCCTTCCACGGCGGCCCGCTGGCAAAGCCCGCCGTGATAGTGAAGCCCTCCAACATACTGGACGAGTCCACCGGGCCCGAGGTTACAACGTGGTAGGAATTTTCCTCGTTATTTTCGAGCAGACCGGGGCCGTCGTCGCCGTTCAGATCGCCGCTGAGCACCGTAGGATAGACAGCCGTGTCTCGCGCATCGGGATTCGCCGCACCGCAGCCGGCGTACCCCCCCCGCAGGGCCACTCCGCCGGCAAGCCGAAAGCTGGCCGAACGGGGGCCACCCGGGCTCGCCGGCCTGTATACACCATGCCCCACCCGGACTTCCTGGACCTGCGGGCTCGCTGCGACTACGGACATTGCTTCCTGTAAACAGGTCAACGCGTTGGTCCAACTAGTGCCGTCGTTGGCTCCCGTGGCGCGCCCGTCGACGTACAGAACGGCGGGGGCGGCTTCATTGTCGTGCTCCGCTGCGGTTACCGCGGCTGCGGGGATGTCAGGCGCAGTCAGTGCGATTAAGGCCACTCCGTTGACGTAATCCTGATCCTCATCCGCTCCCAGGGTGACCGTTTGGGGGTCATCGTAGTTGAAAGCGTGGAACGTCAGGGTGGTCCCCGATAGCACGGAGACGTCCTGGTCGCCCGATTGGTGAGCGACAGAGACATGAACGGTTCCCGTCGGGGCACTGGACAGGACGACGGTGAACGATCCGGTTGCGCCCTCGGGCACGGAAACGCTCTCTGTGCTGAGCAACAGCGCCAGCTTGGGCCCTTCGTACGCACCCAGGTCGACAAGCGGTGGCGTTCCGACTCCTGAGTCCGGCGCCTCCGCGTCGTCGACCAAACGAGGATTGTCATCGAGGTCCAAGGGAATCGTCTCGTCGACATCCGCGTCGCCGTCCAGGTCAAACACATCGAGCGGCACCGTGTTGTTGTTGCCGGCATCGGCGCAGGGGGAGCCGGGCAGCAAGCGGAAATTATCGTCCGCGGTACCGCTCAGATTGTCGGGGCCGTCGGCGTCCACAAAGAGGGGATCTGCATCGGAGTTCCCCTCACCGGGCCAGCCGCCCTCGACGTTGCTGTAAGTGACGGTGACCGTCCAATGGGGGTCGTCGGCGTTGCCGATCTCGTTGCCCCCATTCCGAAGGATAGAGTTGGTCAGCGCCAGGCTGCCGTGAACCGTAGGCACGGAACTCGGAGAGCGGCATTCAACCGCTCTCCCGGACCAGGCGGAGTTCGCGGCGAACGTGCAGTTGGTGAGTGTCGGGTGGCCCCCGTCCACAATGGCTACGGCGCCGCCGGTCTTAACGGCCGAGTTTGCGTGCAGCAGGCAGTTGGCGAGAGACGGACTGCTGCCTATGCTGTACATGCCCCCACCGTTTATGGCCGCGTTCTCAGCCAGCGTACAATTCATCAGTGCCGGAGAAGACTCCCCGCGGTTGGAGATGCCGCCACCGGCATACGCCCCGTTGCCGGTGATGGAGCAGCGTATCATGCTGGGGCTGCTGTAAGTGTTGCATATCGCACCGCCATCGTAGGCCGAGTTGCCGCGGAACGTGCAGGCGATCAGCGTGGGGCTGCTGGAATAGTTGTACATCGCCCCACCGCGGGAACGCACCTTGTTATCGTTGAATGTGCATTCTGTGACCAGAAGGGCGCCTGACTTGTTGTATATCCCGCCGCCATCGAACAGAGCTGCGTTTCTGCAGAACGTGCAATGCATCAGCGTCGAACTGCCAGAGATGCTGTACATCCCACCGCCTTCATAGAGAGCCGAGTTCTCATAGAAGGTGCAGTGTCTCAGGGTCGGGCTCCCGGAGTCGTTGAACAGCCCGCCTCCGCGCAGATGAGGGTATTCGTTAGCGTTGCCACCGGTCACGGTGAAGCCATCCAGGACAGCTGTCTCGTCCGTGCCGTTTGCCGTCACGACGTGGTAGGCGTTCTCCGCGCGCGTGGGCTCATACAGCAGGTCGTATGGCGAGGTACCCTCCGCGTCGTCTCCCACAAGGTCTCCGCTGAGGGTGGACGGGTAGAGCAGCCGATCACGCGCATCAGGGTTCTCGGGGACTGCCAGGCCGGCGTAGCCTCCGGCGATGGTCACGCCATCAAGAAGCGAGAAGGTCTCGGTTCGATGGACTCCCGGCTCGGTCTGCAGCGATGGCCTGTAAGTGCCACCGGCTACCTGAATACCGGTGACGGCCCCGTTCGTGCTCGCGTTAGTCAGAGCATCCTGGAGGCTGTCGTAGGCTGTGGCCCAACTCAGCCCGTCTCCACCAGGCGGGGCGTCGTCGTCAACGTAGAGCGTCGGAGATGAATCCGGCAGGTTGTTCGCGATGTAAACGGCCCATTCGCCGGGGGCGAATTCGGCACCGAAGGCAAACTGGTGGTCTTCCAGGCTCTCCGGGGAAATACACCTAGATCTGGTCATAACGCCGCCGGGAAACGTGTCCCCGGGGCCGACGATGCGGCAGATTTGCGAGCCCGTCTGGCCTGAGTAGTACCGGAACGTATGATCGCGCTCGATGACAATCCGCGTGCCGTACAGCGAATGCGTTGGAGTGTCGTTGCTTTCGCAAAGACCAATGTACCTGATTACGCCGTCCACATTGGCGAAGATCCCGCCCGGCCCCAGAGACGGATGTCCCTGGAAGGCGACCGTCGTGCCGCTGATGGTTGGGGCCGTATGATCATCTCCAAAGTAGTCGCTGAATAGCCCGCCGTCCGGTGCCGGGGTCTGGCTGTCCACGATGGTGATGAGACTGTCCGTGTCATTGAATTCGGCGAAGATACCGGCGTACGGTTTTTCAGTTGTGTGAACACCACGCGCCCAGAACGCGATCCTGCCATCGCTCATCGCCGGACCGCCGTCCGTTCCGAATTGGGTGAAGTTGCCTTGCCCGCCCGGGACGGGTGTGCGCTCGTCCGCGACCACGCGGAGGCTCTCGTGATTGCCCGCGTAGACGCCCGACTCTTCCCAGCCACTTGGCAACGTAGCGTATCCCAGAAACGCCACCTGGTCGCCCTCGATGGACGGTTTACTGTACTCGGATCGGCCGAAGCCTTCGAAGGTGCCCGCGCTGCCTGGCACCGGCATGGACGAATACGCGATGACGACCAGGCCGCCGATGTCGGCGTAGACTCCCTCGATATCTCCGTTCCATCCGATGAAGGCAACGTTTTCCTGATCGAGGGATGGCGGGCCGAATTCCATAAACGGTATGCCGGAGCCCGGCATTAGCGTGCTCGTGTCAGCTACGGCGCGCAGAACACCATCGCAGTACAGGTAGATGCCTACCTGGCCATCCGCTCCCCGGGCCTTAAACGCCACTCTGCCGTCGCTCAACGCGACGTGTGAGAAGGCGGTAAAGTTCCCCGTTCCGCCGGGGATGGGCGTGCTGGTGTCGGCTATCTTGGTGAAGGTGATTCCGGTGACGGCCCGCTGGGTCCTCGCGCCGCCTGCGGCAAGCTTGACCTGGCCGTAGATAGCGGGGCAGGCCGGGCCGTCTGCTCCAGGCGGGTCGTCTTCGGTAAGGCGATTACTGCTAGCCTCTGCCGAGTGAGACAGGAGGCTGCCGAGCATCATCAAGAGACTGATCGCCGGCGTACGCGCGTTGCTCATCGGATTACCTCCTCATAGGCCCGATCCGCAGGAGAAGGGTGCCTGCCGCGGGCAGGCAGCGTCACTCGCGTGGCTGACCGACGCGCTGAGTTGGTGATTTGGAGTCCGGTGGCCCCGCGATTCCTGCACTGCTACTTTCGCAGGTATCCTGCTCCCGTCAAGCCCCCTGTTGGGTGGGCGCCCGCCCGATGCGCCGCCAAAGGGTAACGCCTCTAGGCCACTGACTCCCGCGGCAGTCTGGGAGATATCCCTCCCAATCCGACGGTCCGTGGAGCGGCCCCTACGGCTCTTCGAAGACGCCCTGGAAGCCGGCGAAGTCGAGCAGGTCGACGTCACCGTCGAAATCGAAATCGAATGCCTGACACCCGTCCGGGTAGAGCGATGCCGACGGTCCAGTGAAACAGCCCGGCCAGTTCAAGTAGTCAAGCAGATCGACGACACGGTCGCAGTCGTGGTCACCGATCCCGAATTCGTAGGCCCCCATATCGACTTTGCCGCAGAGCACCCGGGCGTGCCCGTCCAGGTCGGTCTCACCAGGCTCTGCGACAAAGGTCGGTTCGCCGGTGTCGATGCAGGGTGAGTCAGGCTGCAACCGGTAATCGCCGTCCGCCAGAGCGCCGTCCGTCGAATCACGCGGCGTGCCATCCTTAGCGCCGTAGCCGAAGTCAATGAACAACGGGTCGTCGTCGATGTTGCCGATTCCCGGCCACCCGCCCTGCACATCGCTGTACGTGACGCTGATCGTGGAGCCGTCCTTGTTCCAGATTTCGTCGCCCCCGTTCCAGAGGATGCAGTTGGTCATCTCGATGGTCGTCGGCTCCTGGTGCTGCTCCGAATCGCGCCCCAGTGCGGCCCCGTTAGACGCCGAGTTTGCGGCAAAGGTGCAGTTTGCGATGGTTGGCGTGCTGCTACTATACGAGTAGATGCCGCCGCCCGCCGTGGCGGAGTTTCCGATGAACGTGCAGTTCGTGAGTGTAGGATTGCTCGCCCAGCCAATTTCCATGCCGCCGCCAGACGCGGCGGAATTGCCGATGAACACGCAGTTGGTCAATCTCGCACCACTCCCTGTGTTGGTCATTCCGCCTCCCTCTGTGGCCGCGTTGCCATAAATGGTACAGTCAACTAGCTGTGGGCTGCTTAGCCAAGCTTCCAGACCGCCGCCGTACGAGGCTGTGTTCTCGATGAAGTTGCAGCCGGTGAGGACTGTGGGGCCGCCTTGAGCATTGAGAAGTCCGCCACCAAATAGCGCAGAATTCTGTGAGAAGGTGCAGTTGTCCAGTAACGTCAAGTCGTTGTGTGAGTTGTACACTCCTCCGCCGACGTAGTCGGTCGAGTTACCGCTGAGCGTGCAGTCGGTCATCGTTAGTGTGCCGCTGTTCTCCATCCCGCCGCCGCCGCCGTCGCTGGCCGAGTTCTCGCTGAACGTGCAGTTGGTCATCGTCAGAGTGCCGGTGTTAGACAGTCCGCCGCCGTAGAAGGCTGAGTTATCGCTGAACGCGCAGTTAGCCAGCGTGAGTGTACAGTCATTTCGCAACCCGCCGCCTTCATAGGCCCAGTTGCTGCTGAACGTGCAGTTGCTCATTGCTATCGTGCCACCGTTTAGCATCCCGCCCCCTCCGAAGCCGGCCGAGTTGCCGCTGAAAGCGCAG
>JANQGB010001062.1 GCA_028277545.1 Phycisphaerae bacterium
AACGCAGCAGCTCCACCGAAGTCTGGATGTCGTCGCCGAACAGGCGATCCTCCTCGGCATGGGTGATGTGCCGGCGAACCTCGGCGTGGGCGATTCGCGGCCCGATGCCGGGCAGCAGCGGAGCCCGGAAGTCGATGGCCTGGGCGGCGCACATCTGCTCGATGGCCAGCACGGTCTCGGTGTTGTGCAACGCCCGCCAGCACTTGACGGCCGAAGTGGCGCCCATGCTGACGTGATCCTCCTGCCCCAGCGAGGTGGGAATCGAGTCGACCGACGCTGGGCTGGCCAACAGCTTGTTCTCACTGACCAGGGCGGCGGCGGTGTACTGCGGCAGCATGAACCCGCTGTTCAGGCCGGTGTTCTGCATGAGCAGCGTGGGCAACTCGTTCTGGCCCGACAGCAGCAGGTAGATCCGCCGCTCGCTGATGGAGGCCAGCTCTGCCAGGGCGATGGCCAGGTAATCGAGCACCAGGGCCAGGGGCTGGCCGTGGAAACTGCCACCGCTGATAACCTCGTCACCCTCGAAGACGAGCGGGTTGTCAGTTACCGAGTTGATCTCTGTCTCGACGACGTCCGAGGCGTGCCGGATGGCGTCGCGCGAGGCGCCGTGCACCTGCGGTACGCAGCGGATGGAATACGGATCCTGCACTCGCTCGCAGTCGGCGTGCCATTCGAGAATCCGGCTGTCGGCCATAAGCCGCCGGACGTTGGCCGCGGTCTGCACCGCCCCGCTGTGCGGTCGGTGGTGGTGTAGCCGCTCGTCGAACGGGCGCACACTGCCGCCGAATCCCTCCAGCGACATGGTCGCGATTACGTCGGCGTGTCGGATCAGGCGCCAGGCCCGGATGACCAGGGCAGCGCCATAGGCGCTCATGAACTGCGTGCCGTTAATCAGCCCCAGCCCCTCTTTGGGGCCCAATGTGATCGGCTCCAAACCCAGCGCCGCCAGCCCCTCGGAGGCGGGCATCTCCACGCCATCGAGTTGCAGCGTGCCCCAGCCGATCAGTGGCCGAACCATGTGCGCCAGCGGGGCCAGGTCGCCGCTGGCCCCCAGCGAGCCCTGGGTCGGAACGACGGGCAGCGCGTCGCCGTCGAGCAAGCGCTGGATGCCCTCCAAAGTCCGCCGGCTGACCCCGCTGAGCCCGTGGGTCAGCCCATGAAGCTTGAACAGCATCATCCACCGCACGACTTCCGGCGGAGCCGGATCGCCCACACCAACCGCGTGCGACAGAATCAGGTTAGTCTGTAACTGGGCGACCTGCTCCGGCGGAATCCGCTTGTTGCACAGGTGCCCGAAGCCGGTGTTGATGCCGTAGGCGGGTGCATCACCACCGGCGATCCGCTCGACGGCTGCCCGGCTGGCCTCCACCCGTTGCCAGACGTCGTCGTCGATCCGAACACGAGTTTTGCGGCCCAGGGCCCCGTCAAGGGCCTCGATCGTCAGCCGTCCGCCGTTGAGGCGGAAATCGGCCTCGTCACCGTCGATTCGCACCTCAGCCGCCTGGGGATGTTCGATAGCTGTCATGGTGGCGGGATTATAGTGGGGCCCACACCCGACGTCTGCGGCGATACGCCGTACGATCGACCAGGTTCGACCAGCAGATCGCTGCGCCCCGGCTCCGGGATGAGGAGCCCACATCAGCTACTTCAGCACCAACTGGCGCCAGACCTGCCGGCCGGCTCGCTGTAAGCGTTGCTCGCCGGTATGCTGCTTGCCTGAGTATAAACCCAGCGGTCCGGTTGACGAGCGGCAAGCGCGGGGGCGCGGCCAGCCCGGCGACCTGTGCGAATGTTTCAGAAAGAGGGACACGCCCATGGAAGTCGTACTGGACGGGAATTCACTTTCGATCGAGAAGATCGTGTCGGTTGCTCGGGCAGGAGCCAAGGTGTCGGTTTCGCCGCGGGCCCAGGAGAAGATGCAGAGGTCGCGCGACTACCTCGAAGGC
>JANQGB010001084.1 GCA_028277545.1 Phycisphaerae bacterium
CAGCCTGCCGGACTATCCCCGCCGCCAGCTGGCTGACAGTACGGCGCAAGGTTCCCGGTAACGCCTGCGGTACGAGGGCGTGACGACCTGGCGCTGTGCGGCGTGAGCCAGGCCGTCAAGTGACGATCCGTTTCCGTGGGTGCCGGAGCAACGAGGCGCGCCTCACGGGTCAGCGGGCTGAGTTGGTGTCGCGGTAAGATGCGCGGACGTTGGACGCGTGCCAGGATCAGCGGAGGCCGTAGTCGTTGAGCTTGCGATAGAGCGTTCTGGCACCGATTTTCAGGGCCTTGGCCGTCTTCTCCCGGTTGCCGCCGAACATCCTCAGCGTGTTCAGGATGTGCCATCTCTCGACCTCGGCCATGCTTCGACCGGCCAGGCTCGGCAGGCCCGTCGGCACGATCTCGGTGCTGCCCTGAAGGTGGTCTGGTAGATCCTTGGGGCCGACCGTGTCGCCCTCGGCCTCCACACACATGCGCTCGACTACGTTGCGCAGCTCGCGAACGTTGCCCTTCCAGGTGTGTTGGACCAGCTTGCGCATCGCCTCCGGCGCGACGCCCTCGATCTCGGTGTCGTTTTCGGCGTTGCACCGATCCACGAAGTGCTGCACCAGCAGAGGGATGTCCTGCCGGCGCTCGCGCAGCGGTGGAATGCGAATAGCCCCTTGGGCGTGAAGGCGGTAGAAGAGGTCCTCCCGAAACTCCTTCGCTTCCACCTGGGCCCAGAGATCGTGGTGCGTGGCGGCCACGAATCGGACATCCACCCGCTTGAGCTCGGTGGTACCGACCGGCATCACCTCGCCGTTCTCCAGGGAACGCAGCAGCTTGGCCTGCATGGCCGGCGGCATGTCGCCGATTTCGTCCAGGAACAGCGTGCCGCCGTCCGCGGCCTCGAGCATGCCCTTGCGATTGGCCAGGGCGCCGGTAAAGGCCCCTTTGACGTGCCCGAACAATTCGCTGTCCAGCAAAGTCTCGGTGAAGGCAGCGCAGTTGACCACCTTGAACGGTTTGGCTCTGCGTGGCGAGTTGGCGTGAACGGCCCGGGCGATCAGCTCCTTGCCGGTCCCCGACTCGCCGACTATCAGGACCGTGCTCTTGGTACGTGCCAGGCGCTTGACGCGTTTGATCTCGCGAGCCAGGTTCTCGCTGGAGCCAATGATGCCCTCAAACGTGAAGGCCGTCTCGGCCTGCTCGCGCAGCTCGCGGCTCTGGCGTGCGGTGATGGCCTGCTGGGCGGCCCGGTCCACCTTGTCGCGCAACAGCTCGATGTCCAGCGGTTTGATGAGGTAGTCGTAGGCCCGGTTGGGGTTGTCCGGGCTGAGGGCGTCGCGGGCCAGTCTTTCGCTTCCATATGCGGTGATGAGGATGACCTCGGTGCTGGGAGAATGGGTCTTGGCGGCCTTCAGCACGTCCATGCCGTCCAGATCGCCACCCAGCTTGTAGTCGGTGATTACGACGTCCGGCGGTCGCTGCTCGAGGCTCTCCATGGCCTGCGCCCCGGTGGACACCACGCGACAGACATGGTTCGAGCGTTCGAGTGCCTCGGCAATTGCCTGCCCGTGGGCGGTCTCGTCTTCCACGATCAGTACGAAAGCGGTATCAGCCATGCCCCGTCATTCTAGCCACGTTCGCCCGCCACGCTACTATCCGGCGTTTGCGGGCCAGTCTCGCCACTCCGCGGTTCCGCATCACTCTCCGTCGTTTGCCAGCGGAAGCCTGACGGTGAAGCAGGTTCCCCGGCCCGGCTCGCTGTGAAAGTCCAACCTGCCCCCGTGCTCGCCAATGATCCGGTAGGTGGTGGAGAGCCCCAGGCCGGTCCCCCCGGCCTTGGTGGAGAAGAAGGGCCGCAGGACTCTGGCCTGGTCCTGCGCCGGGATGCCAAGTCCCGTATCCGAGATGTCCACATCGGCGAGACCGTCGCCTCGCTGGGCGGTGCGCACCATGATCTCGC
>JANQGB010001340.1 GCA_028277545.1 Phycisphaerae bacterium
CCCTGGCGCCTTGCGGCTCGCATCCAGTAGAACCGGCGGCGATCTTAATAGGTGCACTTGTGTTCGACGGCGCCCGTGCCAGGCACGAAAAAGAACGGACCAGCGCCGTGATCAGACGGGGCATGCCCCAAGCGTGCTTACACGGGACTTGACGCAACCTCCCCTGTCTGCACGCGCCAACACGGCCGATTCATTTAAGCCTTCGTGCCTTGTGCCGGCTGACGACGATTTCCCGAAGGACACGGCTAGGGAATCCTGCCCCCGAACGAACCGTGCATCCCAAATGCTGGGACGTCTACTTGTTCTCGTCCGTCGAGGTTTCCATCAGGTCTTTGATATCCCTGCCCGTCGTAATCGACCAGTGCGTGATGATCTCCTGCACATCGTTGGTCAGATCCGGATCCGACGACCCGTCGTACAGCATACCGGCATTGGCCGCGTCATCGAGATCGCCGGCTTCAATCCGCTGGAGTAGTCGTGATCCCGGGTCAGCCATGAGCAGGAAACTCTCCGACTTGCTGTGAGCCCCAACACCCACCGCCTGCCCCAGAAGCTTCAGACGCTCGTGTGCGCTCGAGCTCTCCGTCCCGATCGCACGTACAATAGGAGAGTTGAAGTCAACTGCCAGTTGCAGCCACGAGGCGTGCGCGACAGCCAGAAACTCCTCCCGTCGCAGATTCTTCCCCAGCCTTCGAGCCTCCAGCATCTCGCGCAGCTTCTTGCACAAGAAGGCTATCGCCGCCGGGTCGGTCGGGTTCGTCCCGGTCGTGCTTGTGCGATAACGATATCCGGTCCATGCTTCGGCCAGCAAACGCTCGAAGGTCTCGATGAACGTGTCGTTATGCTCGGGTGCTTTGTGAAAGACTTCGCCTTCCTGCGGCGGATGATTCAGCTCAATGCCGAAGAAGCGATAGTAGGCGTTCCTGCGAATCGCAGGCCAAGCCGGCCTGACGTCGTTAACCAGCGAGAAGCCCGTAAAAGCGTAGAACTGGTTATAGAATACTTGGGCTGTGGTCCAGCACCAGGCGAGTGCATCTTCTGATGGCGAGCCGAGCTTCTCACCGTTCAGGTACTCCCAGAGGATCTTGCGGAAGACGTCGCATATCCGGGTGTTCTCGACGCAATATGCATAAAACAAATGTCTCCACACGTACGGTTCCGTAGGGCTGAAGAGCGCATCTCGATGCCTGTACGGGCCCACGGTGAGAATCGACCCCGTACGTGGCACGACGAACCACTGGTGGTTTTCGTGTGGCGCCGATCGGCGAAAGATATTGGTGAGCAGATCACCGATTTCGGCGGCAGTCACCTTGGAGACCTCTTCACGCCGATCGTCAAGACTTCCTCCCAGATTAGCCACTAACGCCTCAGCGAGATCTCGAAACATCGCTGTTCTCCGTGATCACCGGTAATTGCCGGGGCAGGAGGTCCGGGCCGGTAGGAGCCCAAGCCTGTGCCTGCCGTGACGACTGTCTGTCAAAACACGTCTGGCCGTAATCTCTCAGCGACGCTTCCGCGCGGCAGCCGGTCATCGACCCGCACGCATGCTCGCCCACGGGTGCGCGCCAGTAGTCAGCGCTTCTTCGTTGATTCACCCGGCGTCGCTACCGATTCTCTCTCCGGGGGATCGCCCTCAGCGTCGTACTGCTGAAGGAACTGCAATAGGCCCCTGAGCGTCTTGGGCGCATCCGCCCGCGTTCCTTTCGCAAAGTCCGGTGGATGCGGCACTCTGTTTCTATCTAACAGGTGCCAGAGCGCAAGCCACGCCTTGATCGTTACCCGGGGTAATTCAGTTTTTCCGGCCATCACTCTCTTCCAACCATTTGGTTAGGATGCTTCCTAAGCCGCCTGGCGCAGCCTTCCAAGCCGCGAAATCCAATGCTCCTGCTGTGCCAGGACAGCCTCGAACTCGGCCGGCTGCGTAGCGGCCCTGTACGCAAACGAAGCCAGGACTCGAATCGCCTCGGCTCCCGTCGAGCGGGACGAACGCCGCTCGCGGTCTGCCTCGCGAGCCAGCAGCATGACCGAACGCGGACTGACTCTCTTGGGATCAACGATGCCGGCCAGGGGCAGACCGCCGAAGGCTCGCATCGGCAGTTTCAAGGCAATCCGTACCACTTCCGGAAGCGCGGGCTTCGAAACCTGGATGAGCTGCCTCACGTCGCAGTCCGGCTGCGCGGATGCGTATCGCGACACCCAGGATGCTGCGAGCTGAGTCCAGGGCCCGCTCCCGAAGAATTGCCGACACATTTCCACGCCCAGCAGGATGCGAACGTAGCTGATGGGATGCGGATCACCAGGCGTGTAACGCATGACGAACGTGTCATCCCCGGCGAGCACATCGTGCAATGCCGCCACCGAACCGTACCCCGCATGCGCGAACGCATATGCGTCGGCGGCGATCTCCGAAGCCCAGCCGCCCCATACATCCGCCGCTTCTTCCGAGAACCCGGCCAGTCCATCGCGCAGGGCCTCGGCCAGTTCCTCGTTCCATCCCAGAATATGCGCAACCTGGTGCCCCGTCTCGTGGATGAGCGCCGTGGGTCGCAACAGGTTGTGGCGCGCGATCTTGATCGCGGCCGCGGGGCTGAGCAGACTCGGCTCCCAAAGGCGCAGCCCCGCCTTCAGAATTGAAGCGCCAAGCCCTTTGTCCACGTAGGTAAGAACGAGCGGTACGGGCCTGCGCGACGGTGCCAGAACAGCACGCATGGACTCGCGGGCCAGACAGTCGAGACCGCTGAGCAGCCGGGCCATGCGCTCACTCGCCCGCGAGTTGACGGCATCACCGTAGAAATCCAACGCGGTCTCGGTCTTGAGGTACCGTCGCCGAAAGGCGGCCAACTCGGTTGAGACCAACGGCGCCCCAGCGGTGGCACGAAGGTTGAGGCGTAATTGCAGCAGGGCCTTCTTGAGCAGGTCGGTCGCCTCGCGGAACATCTCGCGGAGCCGGGCGTTGAGTCGATGGTCGAGCGAATTCCACGCCGATTGCGGCGCGTAGAGGTCCAGGTCTGCAAGCCGCTCCGTGGCCGAACGCCAGTGGTTAAGCTGCCGGCTTAATCCCTCAGTGGAGAATTGTTGTTCAACCATCGTGACGTGCTCGTTCCGGAATTCAGCGCCGAGCCAAGCCCTGGAGTCTGTCTACCCCATGTCACCAAAGCGCCCTGGAGCTACTTCGAAGTTAGGTATTCTGATGAACCAACCCTTCGGTGTCCCACTAGCACGCAGAAGCAGCGCGTACCAAGTGAGCGTAGCGCCGTTCCCGTTCGATGCTGCAAGTGCGTTATTCAATTCATATCTCAGTCGCTCGACTTGCTTCGCGTTCCAGGTATCCTTCAGTGCCTTGATAAACAACGCAATTACCGCGCTCAGGAGAAGGCCGATTCCTCCAAAGACCACAGCCAACGTAGCGACGGGTACTCCAAAGAGGACCGCGCCGGTGGCGATAGGGGCGGCCGGGCCAGAGTGCTCGAAAGGACTGGCACGGAACCACCAAGGATTCCGGGCTTTAGCATTCAGAAGCGCTCGCTTTATGTGCACATAGGAAGCGGTGTACTTGCCGTTCTCGAGGAGTTCCAACAGGCGCTTGGCTGAAGGGTCATTTAGATAAAGGCTAAGTCCCTGGCGGCCGGTCGAAAGTTTCCGGCTGAGCCGAAGCTCGCTGTACTCTTCTTCGATTTCATCAGCCTCTGCGGGCGTCTGCCCCTCGAGTTCGAGCGCGAAGAACCGCTGGCCGACCCCGATAGTGGACGGTCTGGCCAGGTAATAACGAGACACGTCCCGGCCCAAGCCTGGTGAGTTCAGCAGCAGCGTGGCCGCCAATGTGGAGAGGGGAGCCAGGTCGCGCAGCGCGACTTGGGCCTCCCCGTCTGCCCGCTCCTCCCTAACGATGTCGCTCAGCCTGGTGCCCTGTTTGGCCTCAAACAAATGGACCCTTGCTTCTCTTCCTACAAGGCTCGATAGAGGGTGACCGTCGGCAGTCACATCTGCGCCGCCGAAAGACCGCAGAAAGCGCAGATGATCAGGTGTAATCGTCATGACAAGCTGCGGTTGGACGTGGAACCGTTTATAGGGAAGATATTTGCGACCGGACATGCTGGTGCTGAGCCAGACTCCGGGCAACTCGCTTTCATAGGAATCCGGCGCCTCGGGGCGCGCCGGGTAGTTGCCGATCATGGCCTTCTCAAAGGCCTCTTCCACGAGCGATGGGAGCACCTCGTCGGTCAGCAGCGCCTCGTTCTCCGCGGCGAGTTGGCGCACCGTATCTTCCACGACATCCACGGTCGCCGCTGCCGTGTTGGCCTCTGCCTGTTCGGGACGCGCATCGCTGAAGGCCTTTGGATTCATGGCGCTCAGCGCTCTCGCCAGCGGCTCCTTGTTTCGGCCAAGGAACCGCAGGAGCAGGCGGGCGAGCAGAGCGGGAAGCCTCCGTCTCAGCCCTCCGAAACCACGACCTGGGCGATCACGCGGCGCCCGGCTCAGCCCTCCGAAACCACGATCTGGGCGATCATGTGACGCCCGGGTTGCGGGTCGATACCGTTGCCCCCCCTGATCTCGTGATCGAAACACGCCCTTCAATACTGGAGCCGCCGCGGCCACGTACGGTGCGGCAGTGGCAACACCCTTCGCCACCGCGGGGAGCGCCGCCAGCAGCGGCGCCAGAAACTCATCTATGGCCGGGGCCGGGTCTTCTCCATCCTCCAGCGAGGCCAGCCGCCGAACAAGGCGGCGTCGCGCCGAGCGGAGGCGACGACGGACGTTGGGGCCACCTGACTTCGATTCGTGATCGTATTCGTTGACTACGAGGTCCTGCTCGGCATCCTCCTCGTCAAAAACCAGGGATGCGAGATATAGATCGAATTCGCCCTGGATTTCTGAGACCTCATCGAACGCGTCTTCGTTCTCAGCGAGAGGCGCGTCAACGAGCAACTCGGGATCTTGCCAGGCCTCAAACGCGCTGTTCTCGATTCCGTGTTCGGGCGTCTCAAGCCCGAGCGCTCCAAACAACTTCCGGCCGGCACGTCGGGCGATACCGCGATAAGGGAACGGAAACAGCGTGCGAGTGCCGTATTTTAACGCCCGCCTCAATACTGGCCGTGCGAGCCCTTTGAGCTTTCGAACCCGGGCACCCCATCGACGTCCTCGCGGCCTGAGCGGCCGACGCGGTCGCGGATACGGTCGTCGCGGTGGACGAGGAGGGACGCGTGCAAACACGCGATGCGCCGGTCCCGGCGGATAGCGGAGGCGCCGGGGCCTCCGTAAGCCACGCCGCCGCGCCCGACGCATGGCCCTGACGACCGGCGGTAGTTTCCTTCGAAACGCCCGGTAGAACCGCCTGTGCGGCGGTGGCAGCATCGCCTCCCCTTCGGTTAAGGCCTCCAACAGTGTTTCGATTTCGGATTCGGAGGACTCCTCCGGATCCTGCCTGTCTACCTCGTCGGCCAGTGTATCAACGAGGGAGTCGATATGGCCCAACAGCGGGGCGAAGTGATGCTGTAGAAGTGACTCCAGTTCTGCTTCAGAGCACTCGTCGTCGCTGCTCTCGTCGTCCTCCAGAATCTGCGAGGCCTCGGCCTGCAATTCGTAAACCGCTGAATCAAATTCCGGATCCTCCAACTCCGCGAGCAAGTCATGGAGCATCTCTTCTTCGGGATCAAGCTGCTCTTCACCGTATTCCGAGTCGTAGTATGATTCGAATGGGCTCAACACTTCATCGGAAGTGTCGGGCGTCGAGTCGGTATCCTTGTCCTGTTCCGCTATGGGCAGCGAATCGAGGAAAGGCGACTTGGGATTGTAATCGGCGCTGTCCTTCACGGCCGTGATGTCACTGGGCTCTTCGCCATTCTCAGCCATGATGTCGAACTCCCTTCTGCGGTCGCGTCGCGAACAGGCACCGCTGGTCCAAGATCTGATTGACGGAAATGCTGCCTATTGAGCCCGATGGGCTGACATTATCGGACCGCTCCGCTCAATGCAAGCCAAAAACCCCCGCCCCCCTCGACATTCTCACCGCCATTCGCGCCGTCAACACAAACTGGAATATCACGTACCAACTGCCAAAAGGGGTCAGGCTACTTTTCCGCGCCGCACCAAGACGCACCGGCCAGCGCCCCGCCTTTTGACCACAAGCTGGCGGGCAGCGCTGGACAGCCGAAACAGCCAACACCACCTCGCCCCGATAAAGCTGGACTGCATCGGCTACTCATCAACGTACGCTGTCAGCCGAACTGCGTGACGTAGCCAGCATGCCATACAGCGCCACTTCAGCGACTGGTGGCCAGGGCCGGCCGCTCAAGAAGCTGGTTACCAACTCTTGGTATCGGGAGGGCAGGGAGTTACACTATCGTGACCGGAATCAGGTCATCGAGGAGCTAGACGGTTCCGAGAACGTGATGCGGCAGATCTATCCCGTTGAAGGTGACCAAGATTCCACCAGCAGAGTGACGCTCGTATTGAGCATTGGTCTAGCTACTGTTCAATAAACAGCTGACTTTCCCCGGTTATCCCGGTTATCTGGACATCGGTGTTTGCCGTTGCACAGCGCTACGATACACTGCGGGCGCGGTAATAGCGAATCATACGTACAACCTGTCTCAGCTGCGAGACCTGATGGAGGTGGGCCTGCTATGAACCGGAGCGCGTTTGAAATACTTGACAGCGTCATTCGGTTGAAGCCGGGGAAAGAGCGGCCGACAGCTCTGCTTAAGGGCCCTGCCGCAGAGATGGGGGATGGGTGGTACATGTGCGTCCCTCCGTGTTTCAACGACGCACTTGACCTCAAGCTTACGCCGCGTCTGCGGGGAAAGATCAAGACGCTGGAATGGACCCAAGGTGCCTCGTTCTCGTTCGGTGTTGGGGACACATTGTACGATACGGCAGACGCCTATAAGGTATGGTCCGTGGCCCTGAACAGCATCGAGGTTTGTGTTCAGGTGAAGGCCGCAACACCGGCCGGGTTTACCGATGACGGCACCCGTAGGTTGCCTGGGTCGGTCACTTTTTCAATCTTCACTCCGAACGAGGACCGTACCAAGATCGTCGAACGTGGCAACCACACCATGTCGCAGGACGACTTTGTGCGGTTTCTGGTTGGCGGTTCGCCGAACGATCTCAGACGCGATATCGAGAAGACTGACCAATAGGTTGCTGCAACTGCATACTGTCTGCATTCCGGGGAATGGCCAAACCCCTCGCCTTTTCAAGATCATTCTTGCGGGCTAATGGCCGCGCACACTGGAATCCAGGGCCGAGAACAGAGCGCTAGTGCGCCGGGCCAGTATCGGGACCGCAGGTCATAGCGATGAAAGACGTGCAGCGCGTAGACGCTCGGGGATTACATGGGTGCTTTATTCACCGGGCGCCCAGCCTAGTTGGCTGAGACATGCGAAGAGACGGCGCAGTTTCTTGCACTCGCGATCATCTAGCCGCTGATCGTCAACAAACTGAGAGATCACGTTGGCGAATGCACGTGCGTGAAGAGCTCGGATCTGTTCCTCGCTCACGCCCAGGGCGCGTTTCTTTTCTTCCAAGTGGCAGATTTCGTCATCCGTCACTTCAAGGTCACAGATCACAGCCTTCAACGCATCCCAGTATGCTCCAACGGCTTGGCGACCATCTTTCGTGCCCTCGTCTGCCGGTACGTCTGCTATACCTTGCATCACTGCGACGTCGGTTCCGCGCGATTTCAGCTGCACTCTATCCCTTGGATGTTCAGTCGCGGTGAAGACTAGGGGTGTGCGGTCGAAGCTCTTGACGAACTTGTAGGCCTTTAACTGCGCTAGGTCAGCGAAGGTCTCGATGTCGCGAGCGCGCATCTCCTCGAGGTAAACGCCCATAAGTTGCGTGGCCGCTTGCGCATCGGCAGCGGCGACATGCGCGCTGTTGTGGTGAATGCCGTGGGCGAGGCATGCATCGCCAAGCGCACATCGCTTGCCCAAGCCAAGCATCGGTCGCAGGTACATCAGGCAGAAGTGAGGAAGTGAGTGGTCGATGCCTGCTTGCCTGAGCTCATACTCAAGGAACGGCATGTCGAAGTAGATGTTGTAGGATGCCACAACACAATCAGAAAGAGCGTGCACAACATCGCCGACGATATCGTTGAACGCCGGCGCGTCCGCGACGTCATCATCCGTTACCCCGTGAATCTCTGTCGCCGCCATCGACCGCTGCGGGTTAACCAACGTGTCGAGTACGAGCCCCCCATCGGCCCCTGGTTCCTTTCGGATCACAGAGAATTCGACTATCCGATCACGCCCTGGAGTCAAGCCCGTTGTCTCGACATCGAGAACGGCGATCGGCGTTTCGGCAACAACACGATCTGCAATGCCACAATGTTTGGCACTCACGGCTCCATTCCTCTCTGATGAACTGAGGCCCCCGCGAGAGGCCGTCGGTTGGCACAATCACGCAGATCCAAGCCGGGCAACGCCCCTGGCCAAGTGCGGTCGCCGGCAAGAATGTCCGATTCCGTCACGGATGGGCTGGCAATAATTATAACGCCAGCCCCGCTGCTGTCACAACTAGCACACAACTAGAGCACAACTAGGGACAGTCAACTATTTACAGACTAATCGATAAACCGATGCTGAATACATGGGCGTCTCGTCGCGGTGGCAATAACCCCAAGTACGGCGGGTGGTTCCCT
>JANQGB010001490.1 GCA_028277545.1 Phycisphaerae bacterium
TACGAGTCTACCTGTGCACGTCGCCGACGGACATGCGCAAGGGGTCCGATACCCTGGCGGTGCTGGTGCGGGACACCCTTGGTGGCGACCCGTTGAGCGGACTCTACGCGAACTCCGGCGACAGGCCATCTCTAAGCGAGGATACGTAGGCTCGTAGCGTTTGCTCATCGGATTCGGGGATTGGCAGCACGAGGAACACAACCTCCTCGTTCGAGAGAACGTCTGGCCAGGGTGCGCCATCCTTCGTGAGCTGGTAGCTGATGCGACCTTCATCTCCCTTCCCGGGCTTGGCGAGGTGCTCACGGCAAATGCACTCTGAGACATCTACGCTCTTGCCCACTGTGATAATCCGATCACGCTTCAGCCCCGCCACCACGTACACCCCAGACTCCTTTATATCCGGGAGTTCCCGAATCAACCCGTCCGCTATGCGCCGCACTTCGCTCGATGTCACCACCTGCTCGGGCATCGTCAGCGAGACGTCGATCCGCGTCCAGGCAACTGACGCCGCTACGTCGTCAGGCGGAGGGAATTCGTTCTCCGTGGCCCGCCGCTCTATCACACGACGTAGAGCACGCAACACAGCGCGTTTCCCCATCTCACCTTCGCCACTCATCGTTACGGTCCTCCTGAGCCCGATCGGGCCAACCGCAAGCCCGCAGTATCAGAGCTTCTACCGCAGTGCGTCATACGCAGGGAGCCGAAACAGTAGCCCCGAGCACATCACGGACCGACGCCTCGGCCATGTTAGCCCGGGAGGCGCTGTTCGTGAAGAATGAGTGCGATTCCCAGGGCTGGATTCGGGATCCTCCTCGGAGTGCACCGCGATGTTCGGCTCAACGCACGGCACCGTGGACAGCGAATTGCCGGTGTGGGCCGGCTGCTGCCGGCCAAACTCTGTTGTGACGCGATGCTCAAGACCCTCGTGCGCGGAGGGGTTCGAGTCGTGGCTCGGGGATCACAATTGACCGCGCAATGCGGCCACCATTCCTGCGGCGGTTCCTTTATGAGAAGATCGGCCCCCGCCCGTTACGAAGCCGGAGCGGTGACGACTAGGGGGGAACGGGGCCGGCGGTGTTGTCGGACCCGGCGAGCAACAGAGGCACCCACTATGCAGGCCGGCAGCATCACGGTGGCCGACCCATGTGCGAGCCGCCGCTGGCGGCAGCACCGCATGATCCGGCGGCAATCGAGCCCCGGCACGAGATGCTCGCGCCCACACTGGGACGCTACTGGGAGACTAACGAGGTGGTTGTGGAGAAGCAGGGTGACCTGCCAGAAGACATTTCCGACCGAGTTGACCGAGCGTTAGCGGCCTTCTGGGCTGGTGATCCCATGCTGCTGGACGAGTTGCTGGAGACCGCGGATGGCCCGGGCCCGAAGATCGGCTCGCTGCTGAAGTCGACGATTCTCGTCCTGCGAAGACCGATGCCTGGGGAGGATTCTACCTCCTGAAGAGTCTGAGGCGGGCGGGTCGGACAATCACTTTCACCAGCCTGGCTCGTCGTGGACGCGACGGTGCACAACATCGTGCATCCGCACACTTGCAGGGCGGACCTAACGGTCTGGGAGACGCCTGCGGCGGCCAGTTGCCAGAATTTTCTTCAGATTTTGAGAGCGCGCGGCGCGCAGATGGCGCTAGAGAGGATATGGCGCGAGGCCGATCCAAGCTGGTCAAATCCGGCCACCGGAACTGGGTCGAGCCCTACTGGAGATCAGTCCCGGCTGTCGACACTCTGCGAGCCCGTCTGCCTTTAGATGTCGAGTGGATCGACCGAGCCCCGGGCGTCCGGAGGATCGGGCGGGACCTCAAGCTCAAGGCCGAGCACGGCGCATCAATGGCAGCCACGACAGCGCAGAGGCTGTCGTCCGGCACTGAACGATAGGAGCGGGGCATAGTGACAGCAGCGCACTGTAGCAGGTCGTCTAAGTGTCTTCCCGTCAAAACTACACACATCGAGTTCGTAATGGCAATGACGCGCCACACAGCTAAGCCAATACCAGACACAATGTTAGGCATATTGTCGTCATCGGCGCGCGTTGAGCATCGAAACTGCCCAGGTTGACGTTTGAAGATCGGGGATCGCGCAATGGAAAAGGGAGGCTCAGCAGTCAGTTAGGGATGTACAGTCGTCCGTACCGGCTGTGCACGCCAAGGTCGGTGGCCGGACAGCGTCTGAACCATCTCCGTTCGGGCATGGACGGTTCGAACGCCGTTTCAATCCACGCCCGGTGTGTTTCGGACCTTCTTCTCCTGCGTTACGCGCTTTGCGCTTTCGCAGTAGGTTTGACAGTGAGCTGGAATGTCGTTCCGGAATGATGCGAATGACGTGCCGGCCCTGATGCCTCGGCGGCGAGGGGTCGCCGGGGATCGAAGTGATGGAGCACTGAAAGCGTCGAGAGACGCGACAAGTCGGAAGGAAGGAGCGACGGATGAAGTGGTACTTCCTGTTGTTAAGCACGTGGGCCGCCCTGGGGGGACTCGCGTCCATGGCCGGGGCGGCAGAACATTGACACGCGTACGAGGTGAACGACCTTCTCGAAAACGAAGGCTGGACTCGCTACTGGGGCAACCAGAACAGCAAATACCGAGGCGACGGCGCGGTTCGCACGATCGACGACGGCGTGCTCACCATCGACTCGCTTCATGACGCCTACGTGTGAGGCTACGCGTACGTACTGCGGCCTGACTAGATCGACTCGGATCCTGGTGAGACGTTTGTCATGGATTGGCGGCTGCTCGTCGAGGAGGTCGACGGCAGTGTCGATTCCGGCATATTCCTCGCATCGGACGAACGCCGGCGGACGGGTCTCGCCTATAGTGAGGAGTACATCTGGAGTCTGTACGAAGTTGACATCACAAGCCCGCTCACTCCGGGGTCTTCCACAATTGCTGCTTTGCGTCGTCCGACACGCTCACGTAGGAGCGCTACATTGACGGCGCGTCTTGGCAGAGAGTACGGCCGTCGCACGTAACCTGGGGTGATGTGCGGATTCTACTAGCCAGCCGTTCGCAGTTGGGCTACATCCGCATCGGCGTAGTACGCGAGACCACAAGCGCGTGTCTACTCCTTGTTGCGGCGGCGTACCACCGTCGCAGCTCAGTATTGGGTTGACTGTGTAACTCACTAGACTAGGAGTATCGCCAATGTTGCGACTCATCGTAGTGTTTGGATTACTTCTCACCGCCACGAACACCGCGTCGGCTACCATCGTCAAATGGGGCGGCACGGGTACTGGATACGAGATTGTCGATAACACGATTAAGATAACAGCCGCCGGGGAATACAAGTTCTATTCCGAGACGGGCGGTCAGCCTGACATCATCGAGTGGATCAGGGTTCAGGATGCCGGTGTGACAGATACCGTGAAAGTCCACGTCGTGCATGAGTATGGCGGCGACGGCGCGTCGGACGTGAAGGAGATTGACCTGTCCGGAGCCACGCCCGGCGAGTTGGGCGAGTTAAAGATCTCAGAAGATCTCGGCGAGATCGGCGGCGTGACTGTCGACTACATAACAGGCACCGTCGAAGTGGACGGCGGATTGTACAGCACGTTGCAGGCCACCAGCGTCACTGGGCCTCTCAGCATTGGTCGCGTGGTCGGCGCCATCGACGTAGGCTCGCTCGGAATCCTCGACGTCGGTGGCGGCGGCGCCACCACCGGCACGATAACCGTCGGCGGGAACTACGGCTCCGCAATGAAGATCACTGCTTGGCTCTACGGCACGGTCACGATCGAAGGTAATATGACGGGAACGATTCAAACAAGCGTCCTGAAGGCTGACGGTGAGGTCAACGTCACCGGCAGTGTAATCGGGACGATTGAATTAGGCAGTTTCGTAGTCGGAACGGTCGACATCGATGGTGATCTCACCGGCCACCTGATCCTGAACAAGCTGGATGACAACGCCACAATCGATATTGCCGGCGATGTGACCACGGCGACGCCGATGGACGAGCCGGCGATCCTAATCGAGCATTCACTCGCGGATGTGGGGTTAGGAGGCGCCGTCGGGGCCGACTCCCCGCCGGTCATGCACATAGCGTACGGTATGGACAAGACGCTGGACGGCGTGATCGGGATCAACAGGTCGCTGGAGGATGTCGAGAACATGGCGGTGGAGATCGCGACTGGTCCCCTGGGGACGCGCGGCGCGATCGTCGTGGACTACACGTACTGGCTCGAGGATCAGGTGTGGGAAGTTGGCGCGAAGGTCGAGGTGGACGGGGTGGAGTATACAGGGAATACGCCCGCGGATCGCGTCTACGAGATTACGGGCTGCAGAGGAGATATGGACAATGACGGCGAACTAACGTCATCCGATGCTACAGCATTCGACTATACGGAGACGGAATTTGTTACTGCCTATCCCGGCCTGAAAGAGAGCCGTGTCGGCCACGGCGATGTAGATGGCCTATACCCTGCCTTCTCACCTGCCGACGAGGCGTGGTTGGATCTGTTCATTGCCCGCGACGTGTGTTGTGCGACGACTACGGCGAAAGCCGCCGAGCTCCGGTGCGACTTTGATGATGACAATGATGTCGATCTCTCGGACCTGGCCGCGCTGTTAGCCCTCTACACGATGGAGTGCGGCG
>JANQGB010001499.1 GCA_028277545.1 Phycisphaerae bacterium
GAGCGCCTTCTGAAGCTCCGAAAGGGCCTTGGTCTGCTCGGCCTGGATCCGCATCAGCGTGCGCACGTCGGCACGAAGCTCGCCGATGTCTTCGTGCAGATCGGCGTGGGTGATGGGGTCGGTCATGACGCCCAATCGCCGTCAGATTCCGTCGCGAAAATGCTCAGAGCCATGCACGGTCTCCTGGGGATCGTGTGTGGTTAGGCGCCAGTAATTTGGTCGAAAGAGGTCAGAGCGAAGGACGCAAGCGCCAAAAACCATGCTCCGCGCCCCAGCGCGCCAACGACCGAGCAATCAAGGCGTGGCCCTCCTCATTGAGGTGACTGTCGTCGACGAACCAGAACGTCTTGTTTTCCGCTACGGCCTGCCGGAACGGAGCCTCTAAGCTGAATGACGGTACAGCCGATAGGTTGAGCCCAGGCACTACCCACCCCGGCGTCTTTGCTATTCTGCCTTCAAAATAGAATGGGACATACATTACAATTAGCGTAATTCCATGCTGCAAAACCGCATCCCGCATTGTCTCGACAAGATAAACATTTGCTTCTCGCTCATCCGGCATGGCCTCTATGCGCTTGCGCATATAATCTTGCGCGCGCAAGACAGTGCTTCGATGCTTCCAATATATGTCCGTCAGGAACGTGCCCTCTGAATCTCCATCAGTACGGGCCTGCAGGAAAAATCTGTTAAATCTATCATACCCAACCGCCTCACTGGCCTCAACCACATCCAGATACAGCGACCCATTCGGCTTCTTACGTATATGGTTGAGCGGGAAACATGCAGGTGTTCCCGTATTCGCACACGGAGACTTGTTGCTTGCTAGGTGCTCTTGCCAGAAATAATAGACTGCATACTTCGCCCGGCCCAATTCGGCGGCCCGCATGAACTGCGCCAAGCAACTGCCCCCTGTCCCCCCAGGGACAGAAACGTTGAGCACCTTGATATCTGCAATCCTTTCTAACTGCGGCCCAACCGTCTTTTCGTTATTCAGGCCATAGCCCCAAGCCGATGACTCTCCGCATATCAGCACATCGACATTAACGTCTGCCGTGATATCCGGCTGGTCGACTCGATAGCCATTTTTGTCATAGTGGACGGCGAAGTTGACAGCATGCGACCTGAACTTCACATCGCGCACGAAACTATATTTTTTCCTGTTTATGAACCCAAATTCCGGGTCGAACTGCAAAATGCGGTTCTTTGCTTTGTAATAGGATGCGTTATTTGGGTCATTAATCCTAATTGGTTCTACGAACGCCATCACCACAATTGTGGACGCATAGATGAGAAAGACGAGCACACAGAACGCGGCGACATAGCCCAACCAGCGCATTACGATATTCTCCGTATTCGCAACGCAGTAGGCGCCGGCTATGGTTAGGTGTCAAGGCTGCTCGGGGCCCACCAGGGGTCATGGGCATCAGCTGTCACAATATGGCAACGTCGGAACAGACGACAAGTCTTCGGCCGAACCCTTCACGATGCGTAACTCGTCTATGGAACCAGCATGTGTAAACAGGTTCGACGCTCCGACGTAGAGTGGGTCACTGTTTCCACCGAGTGAGGATGTGCCGATCGTGTGATTGCTGCCGTCTTGTGAACCGTTGAGCCAGAGAGAGAGTGTCGTGCCGGACCGTTTGATGCCAACCCAGCTCCATTGGTTTTTCGACACAGCGCCTGTCACGCCGGAGGCGGTTGCAATACCGGCGTCATAGTAGCTGAATGACGCATGCATCGAGCTGGCGTCCGCATTGCTCAAGCGCCATACCCACTCACCGTTGGCTCCGGTAAACCAACCAAGCGCAACAAGGCCGGCCTCAGCGCTACCAGTAGGATAAACCCAACAGTCCATCGTGAAGTCGCCAGATCCGAACTCGAAGACTGTATTGTTGGCATATTCGAGGTAATCCCCCGTGCCGTCTAGGAGCATGGCGGCGGTACCAAACCTGAACCGGTCCGTGTCGGTCTGAGCGTTGCCGTTGACGGTTGGAGACAAACCGGAAGAAGAACTGTCCGTGAAGGTTGTCCCACCGTCTGAGCCATCCATGTGCAGCAGCAGCGTCGTGCTGTCATAGTTGCCGGGTTTGCAGGTCGCCGACGAGGCAAAATGACAAACAGGGAAGATCAGCATCGTCTCTACTTCGTCGCTGCCAGCCTGAACAGGTCGTCGACCTGCGCATCGTTGAGCCCAAGCGCCCCCTGGAACGTCGGCAGCATGGAGTCGTCCCTTCTGATGACTGTTGCGAGCCGCCAGTCCTCCTGGATATCGGCCGACGCACCCGACATGGCTGTGTCGAAGGTCGACTTCAGGCCCTGTTCTCGCAAGGCCCGCACGATCTGCACTGGTGTCACCGCGCCGGGGACCGGATCGGGGAGACTGTCATAGGTCCGCGTGATGACAGCCTCTTTGCCCACGATCGCGGGCGCGCGCTCGCTGGAGACCTCATAGCGACCCGTCGGCGGCGCGGGCTCGTAACGCCCCGGATAGACCCCCTTCTCGCGCAGCTCAGCTGCCGTCCAGAGGTCGAAGCTCGTGCGAGGATGCTTGACGCCGTCGGCGCCCTTCCAGGCAACCGGCCTGTGGACGATGCGGTTTTCAGGCTGGATGTACCAGAAGTCAGGCATATCTCACCTCACGAGAAGCCGAGCTGCACGACGCCGAACATGGAGGTGCCGTCCGACACGAAGCTCAGAACGTCCACGTCGTTGGCGCCGGTGCTGAGCGTCGGGGCGGTGCCGCCGGGGAAGTCGTAGGCTGTTCCGAACGAGAGGGTTCGCGACCCCGTTCCGTCCTGCTTGACGATCAGGATGTAGGTGCCACCAGCCTTCATGTTGGCCGGATTGGCGAGGGTTCGATTGCCGCCAAGGGTGACGCTCGCGACCTGGTTCTCATCCAGGTTCCAGCTGATTGTGACGCCATCGGTCAGCGTGGTCGCGTCGAAGTTCTGAGTGCGGGTGTACTCCTGGGCGGCGTCCGTCTTGGCGAAGTCGGCGAGCCCCGCCGGTGTCACGGCACGGGTTGCATCGGTCTGCGCCTTCGCTTCCGCGGCGGTGGCGAGCTCGACGATGCCCTTGGCCGTTGTGCTCGCGTCCTCGCCGTTGATCGTGATCTTG
>JANQGB010001513.1 GCA_028277545.1 Phycisphaerae bacterium
CGGCGGCTTCCGTCAGAAGGTCAGCGGTATCTGCCAGTTCCAACTGCCGGGCACCAAGCCGCACTTCGATCTGTACGTCACGCCGATCCAGATTGACCCGGAAAGCCCTGCGTTCCCGATAACCTTCCCTACCGCGTACAGCATGTATCTTGCCAAGCAGCAGGGGCCGTTTGCCACGCTGGGTTTCGCCGAGGACACCTGGGCTCTTAACGAAGAGGTGCTGGAAGACCCGGGCTTCCTGCACCAGTGCCTGGAGGCGGACACCGAGCGCGAGGTCATGCTCAACGACGCCCTGGACAAGGTTCGGCGGGGGTTGGTGGTCTGCGTCTTCGACAGCACCGATCGCGTGAACCACATGTACTGGCGTTACCTCGATCCGGAGCACCCGGCCCGCGAGGGCTTCGGCGACGAGAAGCTGCGCGACGCCATACCCGAACACTACGCCCGCATCGACGAGATGATCGGCCGCACCATGGCCCGTTGCGACGACCCCGACACCGTGCTGATGGTTGTTTCGGATCACGGGGCCAAGTCCTTCCGCCGCGGGTTGGATATGAATCGCTGGCTGATCGAGAACGGCTACATGGCCCTCAAGGAGGACGCCGATCCGAAAGCCAAGTACCTGGCCCGCGTGGATTGGTCGAAGACGCGGGCCTATGGCTCCGGCCTGGCGGGCGTCTACCTCAATCTCAAGGGTCGCGAGGCTGAGGGCATAGTCGATCCTGGCGAAGAGGCCGACCGTCTGCGCGAGGAGATTGCCGAGAAACTGGAAGCCCTGGTAGACAGCGAGACCGGCGGCAAGCCCATCCTCAAGGTCTACAACAGCCTGCGGTTCTACAAGGGGCCCTACAAGAGCGATGCACCGGACCTGATGATCGGCTACAACGAGGGCTACCGCGTGTCCTGGGAGGCGGCCATCGGCGACATCACCGACCGCGTGTTCTGCGATAACACCAAGGCCTGGTCCGCCGACCACCTGCTCGATCCGCGACTGGTGCCCGGCATCTTCTTCTGCAACCGTGACATCCAGGCCGACAAGCCACGAATCATGGACCTGGGGCCCACGACGCTGCAGCTCTTCGGTGTCGACGTGCCGGCTCACATGGACGGCAAGCCGCTGGCCGTGGCCGACGACGGCGAGTCCTTCCGGCGATCGGATACGCAGGAGCAATCCCCGTGATGCCCATGATCCAACGGCTCCCGCTTGTTCCTGCCCTGCTGGTTGCTGCGGCCCTGTTCTCCCTGCTCCCGGGATGCAGCGACGACCCCCATTACGAGACGCAGGTCATCATTCTCGGGTTTGACGGCATGGACGCCAAACTCACCGAGCAGTTGATGAGCGACGGGCGCCTGCCCACTCTGGAGAAGATTCGCCAGGCCGGTGGCTACCGCCCGCTGGGCACCAGCACACCGCCGCAGAGCCCGGTGGCCTGGTGCACCTTCCAGACCGGAACCAACCCGGGCGAGCACGGCATCTTCGACTTCATTCACCGCGATCCGAAGACTTACGCGCCCTACGCCTCGACCGCCGAGTCAACAGACGGGGCCTGGGCACTCGAACTGGGCCAGTACGTCATGTACCTCAAGGGCGGAGAGGTCCTGAACCTCCGCCGCGGAACTCCGTTCTGGGAGTATCTGACTGAGGCGAGCGTGCCCGCCCAGATCTTCCGCCTGCCGGCCAACTATCCGCCCACGCCGTCGGAAGGCGCCTACTTCCGAACGCTGACCGACATGGGCACTCCCGACATTCGCGGCAGCCAGGGTGAGTTCAGCTTCTACACCTCCGGGCCCTTCAACTTCCGCAAGAGAATCAGCGGCGGCGGCGCCTACTACATTCGCTTCAAGGACAATGAGGGCCAGGCCAGCTTCTACGGGCCGCCCGACCCCATGATCAAACTGGATGATCCCAACGAGCAAGCGCCGCCGACCGAGGTTCCGTTCACCGTCTATCGCGACCCGGAAGACTCCGCGGTGCGGATCAGTTGGGCGGATCAGGACGTGCTGGTGCAGGAAGGCGAGTGGACTGACTGGTATCCGGTCGAGTTCGAAATGGGCCCCCGGGCGGCCATCGGAAGCTGGGACATCGGTCCCCTGGTGCCCGGCAGCAGCGCCAAGTCCATCTGCCGGTTTTATCTCAAGCAGGTCCGGCCCTACTTCGAGCTGTACGTCACGCCGTTCAATGTCGATCCGCTGAGCCCGTCGTTGCCGGTCTCCGAGCCGGCGGATTTCGCCACCGAGGTGGCCGGGGAGGTCGGCCGGTATTACACGCAGGGACTCTGCGAAGACACCAAGGCCCTGACCTACAAGATCCTCACGCGCGACGAGTTCCTCCAACAGGCGGAGATCGTGCACCAGGAGCGCCTCAAGCTGTTCGACTACGCCCTGGACGCCTACCAGGGTGGCCTGATGTACTTCTACTTCGGCGGAACCGATCAGATCGCTCACATGTTCTGGGGCGCTCGTCATCCGGACCATCCCGCCCTGACCGAGGAGGAACACCAGAAGTACCAATACGTCGTCGAGGGGATTTACGAGCGTATGGACGGCGTAGTGGCGCAGGCCATGAAGCGCTTTCCGGATGCCACCGTGCTGCTGCTCAGCGACCACGGCTTCGAGACCTTTACGCGCCAGTTCAACGTCAACACCTGGCTGGTCGAGAACGGGTACGCCAGCATGCTCTACCCGTCGCAGCGTTCCATGCCCATGAATTTCAACTGGGCCAAGACCCGGGCCTACGCCCTGGGCATCAACGGGTTGTACATCAACCTGGTTGGTCGCGAAGCGGACGGGATCGTACCGCCGGAGGAGAAGCAGGCTCTGATGGACGAGATCGCCGGGAAGATGCTCGAATACCGCGATCCGCAGTCCGGCGCCCGCGTCATCAAGGAGATGTACCAGGCCGATCGGGTTTACTCAGGAGAGCAGATCAAGATCGGGCCTGACATGCAGATCGGCTACGACCGCACCTTCCGCGGGAGTTGGTCCACCGCCCTGGGCGAGATTCCCAAGAACATCATGGCCGAC
>JANQGB010000046.1 GCA_028277545.1 Phycisphaerae bacterium
AGACGTCAGCCAGGTGAAGCCGCCGTCCACGTCGGAGTCACCATCGACCAGGTCGGTCAGGAAGCACTTGCCCGAGCCGTCGAAATCGGAAGGCGGATCGCCACGATCGCCGCCGCCCAGGGGAAAGCCCCGTACCCACTGGCCGTCGCTCAGACCGGGACCGTTGACCACTGTCCAGTCCTGACCGCTCTCGAAATCGTCTTCCAGGATCGTCGTGAAGGTTCCCACCATCACGCTGAACACCTCGTTGGGGGCGTCTTCGGGTACAACGATGGTAGAGCCACCATCGCCCGTAGCGCTGAAGTAGAATTCCGGCGTCGTGTCGCACTCCGCCGCCGGCAGAACGGCCTCATAGAGATCGCCGCCCATCGGCGTCACCGGCACCGCTACGTAATCCTCGGCCCCAAACCGGCAGTGGAGCAGGCCGGTCCCCGGCACGAAGTTCTCGTCAACGCTTTCGATCTGGACCTTGATCGGCGTGGGCACCCCGCCGTCCACCAGGGTCGGAACACCCTCCGGCAGGCTCATACGCAGCGGAGGTAGTACCGCCACGCCGAATACTCGCACCGACGGGTCGCCGAACAGATGCCAGGTGTCGAACATCTCGACACCGGATGAGCCGTACTCGTCCATCATGTGGCAGGAGCCGGCGAAAGACAGGGCGCCGAAGCTGAAATACGCCTCGCCGACCAACAGGTCGACAAACTCATCCTGGGCGTCCATGGGCGGATTCCAGGACTGATTGATGGATGACATGTATGCCCCGATGGCGCCGGTCGGAGCCGATCCGTTAGTGGCCCGCAACCAGGCCTCGGCAAAGCAGGTGGGCCCATCGAAATTCCCGTTAACACAGGCCACACTGCAAATGAAGGGCAGCATGCTGTCGTTGGTCAGTGCGTTGACGTGGCTGTTGGAGAACCCCGTCGTGCTCCAGGACGTCGTGCTGCCGTGGCCGGTGTAGTTGATCACCCCACGCCCGGCATTCAGTGCGGAGGTAACCTGCGACGCCGATCCGCTGGGGTCGTAAATCTGATCTACCTGTGTATATCCATAACCCAGCAGATCGGCGCGGATATTGTCCAGGTGCTCGTTGTCGTACTCGCCGTCGTCTCCCGGCCCCTGGTTGGACGCCACGCCCATGCCACGCTTGAACCAGTCCTCTCCGGTAGCGGGCAGCAACTCGTACGCCATAGTCCGTTGTACCTGCGTGTCAACCTGGCCTGCCGTCTCGGCTGAGAAGCGACCGACGAGAATATCCGGGTAGTTGTCCCCGCCCGCCAGCTTCGAATATGACGGATCGGACGAGCCGCCGGAGGCGTAGGGCGTGTCCACCTGGGCGCCATCGCCGACCAGCAGCACGAAGGCCAGGTTGCCGCTGTCGTAGACTCCCTGGATGTAGTTCTTGATGGCGGTGGCGTTGTTTCCAATCTCTGAAACCGGCACAACCGTCGTATCGATGCCGATGGCGTTTTTGTGCTCGGCGAAGGGTTGGATGTTCGACAGCCAGGCGTCGTGGCAGATGATCAGCATCTCACCGACTTCGTTAAGCGGCGTGTAGCGCTGCCCGGCTTCGTAGTTCAGAAAGTGGCTCTGGTAGATGGAGTGAAAGGTCAGGCTCAGGTCGGCCTCGCGCCGCTCCACGTGCAGGGCATTCACTCGCGCCGGCCCCACCGGAGACACCTCCACGACCAGCTCCGTGTACACTCGAAGCGTGCGGGCGACGGGATTGTACTGGAAGGGGTTCACCTCCACGACCACGCCCCGGTGATCGCGCAGTATGTAGGGCTCGCGCAGCGACACCGGCTTGTCCGGGAAGAACGAGTCCTGCTGATACACTGGCCCGAATGTGAAGGGCACGTCCTTCGGATCGATGGTCCGCAGTATGTGTCCTTTGGACGGGGGCACGTCAATGTCCACTATGTCGTAAAAGCTGGACGATAGGACGCTGACCGCCATTTCGGCGTCATTGGGGATGATGATGCTCCGGCAGACGTTGGGCAGGGATGGTGAACCCGTCTCTGTAATCAGACTCTCCTCGCCGAGGCTGACGGCCGTGTACTGCACTCCGTCAATCTCCACCGCTTGCTCTCCGAACCCCGCAATGGTGTAGCCCAGGACGATGCTGTCGGCGTCGTCCTGCAGCACGCGCACCGCGACCGGTTCGGCCGCCGCCGGAATCGCGCAGCAGGCCATTAGAACTAGCGCAGGCAGGCCCAGGAGCCGAATCGACCGATTGAAGCTCTGATTGATACCAACGTGCGGGGAACGCATGATCGTGTCTCCTTCTGGACGACGCAGGCAGGAAAGGGCAGCCCACTGCCCCGGTTTTCCCGTATCTCTAGCCTACCGCAAGCAGTGCTGGGATTTCAACATGCAAAGATATGATGAAGCAATGCGGAAATATTCCTGTTCAGGAATACCGCACCGCCGGCTCGGCGGGCAGTCAGGGGTCCGGATGAGGTAGACCGGCCTGAAGTTAAAATTGGCCCCGCGCCCGGTGGGCGCGGGGCTTTGGTGAGGGCGGAACCCGTTCGCTGACAGGCATCAGGCGACCGAGGTTCCGGGTGCACGGTTCAACACCCGGGTACAGCCCAGGTTCGATCGCGGAGCCGTTTCCAGCGACACGGTTCAACCGTCTCTCTCACCCTCCCGGTTCGGCAGATCCCTCACTGCCGGCTCCACTATGCGAGACTTTTTGTGGCCCGTTCTTGTGGCCACGGCCGACCTGTCCGGCCTCGCCGCGGCTCGGACCTGTCCGTCATCTACCGCGATGGGTGCGTAACGGTGGTCCTGCTCTCCAGGGGTGTATAGACGGAGTGATTGTGAGCCCTGACAAGATCAGGGCCGGATTTCTTGGTCACCAACTCAGGCGTTCCGCTCCGGTCGGGACAGGCCGGGCCCGCTGCGTCAAAAGCGGCCTTGAGGATCAGGTGTCGGTCGGCGACAATGGGGAGCCATGAGCAACCATGACAGCACACGTGTCTCACTGCTGCTGCGACTCCGCGATCGTACCGACAAGCTGAGTTGGCAGGACTTTCATGATCGGTACGGGGAGCTGTTGTACCGGTTTGCCCGTGCCCGGGGCGCATCCGCCGTGGATGCTGAAGACATCGTCCAGGAAGTGGAAATGTACCTCTTCAAGGCGATGGAGGGCTTCGAGTATGACGCGGCCAAAGGTAGATTCCGTGCCTACCTGCGGTCGGCGGTAGTCCATGCGGCCGGGCGACGGGCGGCCAAGGAAGCCCGGCAGGGCGAGGCAGTTGATCCCGAGGCGTTCGACTACCTGACGGCCGTACGCGAGGCCAACGAGGACGATCGCTGGGAACGAGAATGGCGACTGCATCGTTTGCGCTGGGCGCTCAGGCAGGTGGCTCCGGAGTTCGCCAAGAAGACGCTGGAAGCGTTTCAACTTCACGTCCTGGCCGACCGACCCGCGCGAGAGACCGCGCAGCAACTGGGTCTCAGCGAGGCCAGCGTCTACCAGGCAAAATCCAGGATTCTCAAGCGTGTGAAGGAGCGTTTGGACGCCTTGGACCCTGAGGCGGACGTCTAGTTTCCACTTCCCGGGGCGATGCGCATCCTCTCCAAGCGCCGGGGGCAGCCGACCGGAGCGAAACCGTCACAAAGTCGCCGCTGGCTGTCTACTGTATTGGGGGG
>JANQGB010000108.1 GCA_028277545.1 Phycisphaerae bacterium
GATGCCGTATTTCTCGATGGGATCCAGTTTCGCGCCGTCGCTGGAGACGGGCTGTCCGGTGATGGCGAGAAGCCGGCGCAGCGAGGGGCCGTAGATATCGGCGTCCAGCAGCCCCACCTTGCGGCCCTGCGCCGCCAGGGCCAGCGCGAGATTGACCGACGTGGTCGACTTTCCGACCCCGCCCTTACCGGACGCCACGGCGACGATGGCCTGGACGTCGGGCAGCAGGCTGCCGCCTTGGGGACCGCCGGCGGCGGGCCCGGGATGGTGGGCGGCCGGCGGCGGCGGGGCTTGCTTGCGCTCGGCGGTCAAAACGACGCTGGCGGTGAGCACGCCGGGCATCTTGTGAACGATGTTTTCAACCTGTGCCCGGAGAGGCTCGAGGCGCGGTCCCCGCTCCGGATCCACCTCCAGCGAAAACGCCACGTGGCCATCCTTGATCCGCAACCCCTGAATCATCCCGAGACTGACGATGTCCTGACCGCGATCCTTGTCGACGACACAGCGAAGGGCATCGACGATTTGCTGTTCGGTAACTTCTGCCATCCCTAAAGATCTCCCCACGGGTGTTTTTCAAAATTTGTTGGTGGACCAGCTTCATTGCGCGGTCCGCAAACCTGGCCTATAAGGCACTTCACTTCCATATATAGTTTGAGAAGGCAACATCCATCCTCAACGTCCGGTCCCGGACCGACCCTGAGATGGGCAGTTTGGATTAGCAGAAGGCAGTTTGGTTTAACGAAGAAGGAGCGGATTTCCGCATGGCCTGGAACCCGAAAGGTGGCCCTTGGGGCAGTGGCGGCGGCAGCGGCGGCGGCGGCCCATGGGGCAGTGGCGGCGGCGGTGGCGGCGGCCCATCGGCGCCTCAACCCCCGAATATCGAAGAAATGTTGCGGCAAAGTCAGGAGCGCTTCAAGCGCTTCGTCCCCAGCGGCGGCAGCGGCAAAGGTATCGCGCTGGTGGTGCTTGTCCTGGTGCTGATTTGGGGGGCGACCGGTTTCTATCGCGTTCAACCCGGTGAGCAAGGCGTGGAGTTGCTGTTCGGCAAATACGTCAAGACGACCGGGCCAGGCTTGAACTACTGGCCGCCGGCGCCGATCGGCGAGGTCCTCAAGCCCAATGTGGAGGTGACCAATCAGCTGACCGTCGGCTTCCGCGGCAGCACCGACTCGCAGAGCAGCGGCGGCACGCGGGACGTGGCAGCGGAAAGCCTGATGCTGACCGAGGACCAGAATATCATCGACGTGGACTTCGTGGTGCAGTGGCGGATCAAGGACTCGGCCGACTTCCTGTTCAACATTCGTGACCCGGAGGGAACCATCAAACTGGCCGCCGAGAGTGCGATCCGCGAGGTCATGGGGCAGACCCGCCTTGAGGATGCTCTGACCATCAAGCGTCAGGAGGTGGACCAGAAGACCAAGGATTTGCTGCAGGGTATCTTGGATTATTACAAGGCCGGTGTATTCATTGCCGAGGTCAAGCAGCTCAAGGTCGACCCGCCGTCCGAAGTGATCGACGCGTTCAACGACGTTCAGCGTGCCCGCCAGGACAAGGACCGGTCGGTCAACGAAGCGCTGGCATACCGCAACGACATCGTACCGCGGGCCAAGGGTGAAGCGGAGCGGATCGTGCTGGAGGCAACCGGTTACAAAGAGAAAGTCGTCCGCGAAGCCGAAGGTGAGGCCGCCCGGTTCAAT
>JANQGB010000367.1 GCA_028277545.1 Phycisphaerae bacterium
GGGGCGCCGCTCGGCGAAGACGAAGTCCGAGCCACCAAGCAAGCCTACGGCTGGGATCCGGAGCGTGAATTCTATGTGCCGGACGCGGTGCTTGATCACATGCGCGACGGCGCACGGCGTCGGGGTGAGACTCTCCAGGCGGAGTGGCAGCGCCGTTTCGAAGCCTACGCCCGGGAGCATCCGGCGCTGGCCGACCAGTGGCGCATGATGCAGACGAGGGATCTGCCGGACGGGTGGGCGGACGCTCTGCCCGAATTCGAGCCCAGCGAGAAGGGTAAGGCCACTCGTAAGTCGGCCGGTGAGACGCTGGCAGCCATTGCTGCCCAGGTGCCCTGGCTGTTCGGCGGCTCGGCCGATCTGGCGGCCTCCAACAACACTCTGGTGGGTGACAAGAGCGCGTTTGGGCCGGGCGATCACGCCGGGCGAAATCTGTACTTCGGTATTCGCGAACACGCCATGGCGGCGGTTGCCAACGGAATGGCACTCTGCGGCATGCGGCCTTATACGGCGACGTTCCTGGTATTCAGCGACTACATGCGCCCGTCGATTCGGCTGGCGGCCATGATGGGACAACCGGTGCTGTTCGTCTTCACCCACGACAGCATTGGTGTCGGCGAAGACGGGCCCACGCACCAGCCGATCGAGCAGGTCAGCGCCCTGCGGCTCATCCCGGGGTTGGACGTCGTCCGCCCGGCGGATGCCAACGAGGCCAAGGCGGCCTGGACCTTGGCCATGCGCACCACGGATCGTCCGGTAGCGCTGATACTCACGCGGCAGTCCCTGCCCACGCTGGACCGCAGCCGAGTGGCTCCGGCCGAGGGACTTCTGCGGGGCGGTTACGTGCTGGCAGACTGTGACGGCTCGCCGGACCTGGTGTTGATCGGCACGGGTAGCGAGGTGCAGTTGTGCCTGGCGGCGCGAGAGCAGTTGGCGGCAGCGGGGGTGGCGGTTCGAGTGGTTTCGATGCCCTGCCGGGAGTTGTTTGATCGGCAGGAGCAGTCCTACCGCGATGAGGTGCTGCCGGCGGAGACCTCGGCTCGCCTGGCGGTCGAGGCGGGCGTCTCGTCCGGCTGGCGCGAATACGTCGGACCGCTGGGGGCGGTCGTGTCCTGCGATGATTTCGGCACGTCCGCACCGGGCGGACAGGCGATGATAGAATACGGCATGACGGTCGAGAACGTCGTGGCTTCCGCTCGCCAGGTGTTGGAGCGCAGCGGCGGATGAACCCGAGGAGTAGGCGATGCACGCGCGCGTAATGAAGCTGGCTGAGGCCGGTCAGGCCATGTGGTTCGACTACATCCGCCGGGGGATGTTCGCCTCGGGCGAGTTACAGCGACTGCTGGACGATGGTATCGTGGGGATGACGTCCAATCCGTCGATCTTCGAGAAGGCCATAAACGAGAGCAGCGACTACGACGACGCCCTGGAGACGCTGGTCGAGGCGGGCAAGTCAGCTCAGGAGGTCTACGAGACGCTGGCCGTCGCGGACATTCAGACCGCGGCCGACCTGCTGCGCCCGATCTACGACAAGACCGACGCCCGGGACGGCTACGTCAGCCTG
>JANQGB010000414.1 GCA_028277545.1 Phycisphaerae bacterium
GGCGGGCGAGGACTTCGCCCAGCCGCGCGTCAGTCGCGGCGCGGCTCGCGGGGATTTCGACAACGACGGCGACCTCGATCTGCTGATCAACAACCTGAACGGGCCCCCGACGCTGCTGCGCAACGACTCGCCGCGCTGCGGGCGACACTGGCTGTCGATCGTGCTCCTGGGTCGCCCGCCCAACCGTGACGCCATCGGCGCTTCAGTCAGCGTGACGGTCGGCCAGCGCACCGTCCTGCAGCCGCGCTTGTCGGCCGGCAGTTATCTCTCGCAGCACGATCCGCGCCTTCACTTCGGCCTGGGCGATTGCGACACGGTCGAACGTCTCGAAGTCGTCTGGCCGGACGGGTCGCGCCAGGTGGTCGAGAACCTCGCTGCCGACCGCCGCGTAGCGCTACGCCAGCAATCCAGCCCGGGTCGCACCACACCCTGATACGACGTCACCAGGCGCGCTGTCACTCTGCCCCCTGCACGCCGCGTGGTGGTGTCGATTGCCTGCACGTCACCGATCTCACGGTATTCACGCTTCCTTTGCTATAATGAGTCTGCCGTACAGAGCCGGCCTGCTGCCGGCAGTGGAGGCGTGACGTGCAGTACCCTATCGCCAGGAACCTGCGTGGCCGGTTGGCCGCGGCCGTTACCGGTCTCGTGGTGACCGCGGCGGCCGCGCAGGCGGAGCCGCCCGCCTTTCTCCAGAAGCCGAACCCGCGGCACCTGCGCCTGCTGTGTTACAACGTCAACTGGGATTCCATCTTCCAGGACGGCGATCCGGACAATCACCCCTGGCGCAGCTA
The DNA here is from genome assembly GCA_028277545.1 of Phycisphaerae bacterium. GTDB lineage: Bacteria > Planctomycetota > Phycisphaerae > UBA1845 > UBA1845 > JANQGB01. The sequence continues at coordinate 795 of JANQGB010000414.1, forward strand.
CGACATGTCGGACGAATTCGTGCGCGTACTCACGGCCGTCGAGCCTGACATCGTCTGCTTGCAGGAGATCAACTCCTTCCGCGACCCGCAGGACGTGGCCGACATCCTCGACCTTGTCCTGCCGCTGGAGGGCGGGCGCATCTGGCAGGCCCACAGCGGGTCGGATAACGTCATCGCCGCGCCGTACGACCTGTCCATGCTGGCTACCGACACTATCCCCTCGACAAATCGCGGCCAGGCCATGGCACTGCTCGATCTGCCTGACGCCACCTATCCTTATGATCTCTACCTGATGAACGCCCATTTCAAGTGCTGCGGCAGCAGCCAGGACATCGCCCGCCGGCAACAGCACGCCGACGCGATCGTGCACTGGATCGGCGATCTGAAGACGCCGGGTGGCTACGTCGACCTGCCCGCCGGCACGCCGATCGTGGTACTCGGCGACCTCAACGTCTACGACACGGATCCCGCCTACCATCTCACTACGCTGCTCACCGGCGACATTGTCGACGAGGCTACCTACGGCCCGGACGTGATTCCGGACTGGGATGACACCGATCTGACCGATGCCCTGCCGTTGCACAACGGCGTCGGGCCGGAGTTCTACACCTGGCGGAATGACGGCAGTTTCTTCGACCCCGGCGACCTGGATCACATAGTATTCACCGACAGCGTCGCCTCCGTTGACAACAGCTTCGTACTCAACACGGTCACCATGACCCCGGCAGATCGGACGGCTGCCGGACTGCTCATCGCCGACGTCGTGCTCGATCTGCCGAGTGGTTACTACGATCACCTGCCCCTGGTGGTCGACCTGCGGTTGCCGACCGATCCGTCCGGCGACTTCGACGGCGATGGTGACGTTGACCTGTCCGACCTCGCCGCTCTGGCTGGCTGCCTGAGCGGGCCGTGGCAGGGCGCCGGATTCCAGCCACCAGCGCAGCCCTGTCGCGAGGCCGCCGACTTCGACATCGACGGAGACGTTGATCTGGCAGAT
>JANQGB010000429.1 GCA_028277545.1 Phycisphaerae bacterium
CGGCGTGATCGTCCAGGTCAACGTCACCGTCGTCGTCAAAATCCCCCGGCGACAACGCGGTACAGTCAAACTCGACTACCGAGAAGTCGTCGATGGCCGCCTCTACCAGTGACGGCGAGCCGAGGTCCTGGGCGACGAAGCGCAGCAGCATCTGGCTAGAGGCGGGCACTACGTCGGCGACCGGAAACTCGTTATAGAACCAGCCACCACTGGCCTCCGGCCCGGCTGGGTCCAACTCCTCGACCAGGTGCCACTCGGCGCCGTCGTCATTCGAGATCGAGACCACGAAGGTGTCCTCATTGGGACTGGCTCCCTCGTCGTTAGAGAACCATCGCCAATAGCTGACCAGCGCGTTCTCGCCTTCGAGAGCGAAGGGGGGCGAATACAGCGTGGTCTTGCCGCCGTCGACGTCAAAACTGCCGTCGCTGGTGCCGGATCGGCCATCGGTTACCCAGCAGAGCGCACCCGGTGCGGGGGTATGATCATCCTCCGGTTGGGCGATGGTTCCTTCGGGGTCCATTCGGCTCCAGATACCTCCGGTGGCGTCATCATCGTCAGCGCCGACCGTCCAGCCGGTGTCGGTCTCCAGGTCGTCCAGCATTGCGGGTAGTTCGCCGGTCCCGGACGTAGCCTCGAACATTGTCTCCGGGGCGTCCGGAGGATCGGTAACGATGCCCAGCGTGGGTTCCTGCACACTGAAGTGGTAGTGGTATACGCTGGAGCAGGCGGCCGGCGGCAGGTGGGCATGGTAACCGTGCGGTCCGGTCGCCACCATGTCGACGGTCTGCGGCGCTTCGCCGTCAACTGCGAAGGTGAGCGTGCCGGTGTGAGGTGTGGGGGTTGCTCCGGCGAGACCATAGACTTCCACCGGGATGATCGCTCCGTGATCGGCGGGCAGGAACTCGGGCAGGCCGGACGGGTAGACGAACTGCACGGCAAACGGTACGTCGAAACCCTCCACGATGCCACTGGTGCCACTGGGGGGTGATGAAGCGGAGAAGCCCAGGCCTCGGCTGGCGAAGCCCTCCCACAGCAGATCCTGGTTGGCGCCGCCGTTGTTGACCAGGTCGGCCTGCAGGATCGCGTCACGCGCCTGGATCATGTTGGGGTTGACGACGGCAAGCTTCATTCCGTCAATGACAAGCTGTAGCATCAGGACATGGCCGGCGAAACCATGCCGCGACATCAGGTTGGCCCGGCACTGTAGCAGGGCGTTACACCAGACCTCGCCCGCGTTGTGCGGCGTGTCCGCCGTGTTGTCCACGTGTGTGTTGCGGGGCACGTCGGCCGGAAAGGACTGCTGGGCGGGGTCGATATCGGCGTAGGTCTGCGGGCTCTTATTGTGGTCAGTGCTGTACGGGAAGCGGCGCAGCCCGAAGTAGTAGTTGTCGACGTAGCCGGGCCAGCGTTGGTAGGAGACGAAGGCGCCGAAGGGGTACGTGCCTTGCGGATCGTCCTCCGGTGCGGCGTTGAGGGCCAAGGCCACGAAGTCGCTCCATCCCTCGGCCAGGGCGTCGGGTTGGATTCCGCTCAATCCACCCAGCAGGCGGGTGGATAGACCGTGGGAAAGCTCGTGGAAGACAAGGTCGGCGTCGAAGGCGCTGTCGCGGACCGGGGAAGGCCCCGTGAACAGGTGCATCTCCAGCCGCGCAGGGCTGCCGTCGTCCGGGCCGGTGGTGAACCTGGCGCAGTCGATCAACCCAGTGTCCTGAGTCTCGGCCATGACCGGGTCTCCGCCGACGCCGCCCAGTCCGAAATTGTTCCACTGAAAGTTGTGTGCTGCCTCGTCGAAGCCCAGTTGGTACAGGCGGTCGTGGTAGATATTGCACAGGTAGAACAACTGCACCACCGACGCGTTGCGGTAACTCGCCGGGTCTTCCTGCGTGGGTGACGACGCGTAATCGAACACTCGGTAGGGATACCCCTCGAGGCGTGGCAAGTCCGGTTGATCGTCCGAGTTCACGTCAGCGTAGGCGTCGACATTGTTGCCCCTGGTTTCGTTATCGCCATCGGCTATCCACCCCTCGGGGCTGGCGCCGGCCAGTTCGGCAGGAGTCAGCGTGCGAAGCTCACTGCTGACCAGCGGAAACTGGAAGCCATCCGGTGCCGCCGTACCCGGTGATCCCGGCGCGGGGCTGTCGCCCGGGTATACGCGGAGTGATATGTCTTCGCTGGCGGCGCGCCTGGTCCGCAGGTGTCGGCGCAGGGTGCTGCCGGTTCGATCGTCAATGACGCTCTCGTAGGTGCTGGAGTCCGGTGGGGCGTTGTATACGATCTTCCAGGCGGGAGTAACATGCGTGTCGCTGAGTGGATAGTAAACGGGCTGCACCTGGAGCACGGAACCAGGTCCGGCAGCCGTCAAGACCAGCCGGGAGGCCTGCTGTGGCGAGCGGGTGAAGGGCAGGAGACCGCCCTCCGCCGGCGGTGGGCTCACCAGTACGCCTCCCAGGCTGATGATGCCCCCTTCCCGGGTCAGGCTGGCCCGCAGCCGGGCACCAACAACATCGAGGCCATTATACGTCTGCTGGAAGGTCAGGTGCCGCACGCCGTTGTGTCGGGTTACGAAATCTCGCGTCAGCCTGGCGCCGTCCAGGGCGCCGGCGACATCGTTGAGCAGGTCCCGGCGCCGCTCGGCAAACTCCTTGACGATTCTCACGGCGTCGACCTGGTGAGAACCTGGCGGGGTGGTGAGCAGACAGGCGGTTGAGCCGATGTATGCCGGTATGGTGTCGAATTGGTGGTTGGCATCCACACGCAGCCCGGGCACAGGAGCCCGGGCAGGCCGTGTCGGCGTGACATTGGCGGCCACCGCACGTGCGCTGGCGGCGCAGATAGGCACCGTTGCTAGTGCCACTGCCAGCCACAAAGACAGGACTTTCCGCGCGCGCTGTCGGTTCGGAATTACTACTGTGGTCAACATGGCTCTGTCGCATCCCCTCCATGACCGCAGGCAGACTGACCGGCGCGTGCCGCCTGGCCGCGAGCCGTCCGTCGGCTGACGGCGGTGAGCTGCCTCCCACGAGAGAAGTGTCAAAACGCGGTCCAATGTATGATACAGAAACGCTGTCTAGCGGTCTACGGGGTGCCACTTCAGCACACGTTAACAGGAGCTCTGTCCGGTGGTCCGGTGGATCGGTAGGCGGGCCTGTCATGCCACCAGGCGACGCCTGAGGTCCACCGGTACGCTCAGCGTTTAAGTCTCTTGAGGCCCGCGGCGAGACGAATTCGGTTGGCGCTCTGAAGAAGCTTGTCGTCGCGGACCAGCAGTGCTGACAGGTTGGCGGTCGAGATGCCGAGCTTGGGCGCGGCGTCGGAGAGGCGTCCCGAGCACGCGGCAACGAGGTCCAGAATCTCTCGAACCACGTGGGGATAGCGGGCATCGCGCATGCCCACTTGCAGTTGTGACTTGCGGGTGAGGCAAGTTCGCAGGATCGGTCCGGGTTCGTAGCGGTCGGGGTCTACGGGGCGGCGCATCTCGAGGGCGATGGTGTGTCGCAGTCGCCGCAGCGCCCGGGCGCGGTTTTCGTGCTGCGAGCGACTCTCGGTCGCCACCACGACCAGCCCCGTCTCGGCCAAGCGCAGGCGGACGGCCGAGTCGGTCTTGTTGCGTTTCTGCCCGCCGGGTCCACTGGCCCGATAAGTATGGACTTCGCAGAGCTTTAGCAGGGCTTGGTCGTTCAGCTCCAGCAGGTCGATCGCCTGCTTGCCGGGTTCGCCCGGCGCCGCACGTTGATCGGGATCACGATCGTCTTCGGCCATCCCGGTCATCGTACTATCGAGCGGTGAGAGGGGGCAACCGTCACGGTCTGGGGCGCCTTGGCTGGGCTGGGCAAGTCTCGCCCGGGCAGTCCAAGTCCGGCGATCGGCAAACCGATAACTACCTCAGACCACTGCCGCAAGGGTACGGTTGCAGGCGGGGTCTGGAGACCAAGATGATGAGAGGTTCGGCGAGTTTGGCGGCGGTGCTGTGCATCCTTGGTGTCGCGGCACTGATTGGTTGCGACTCCATGTTTGACTCGTCTTCGTCCGCTTCGGGCGGCGGCGGTACGGACACCATAGTTGCGAGCGTCGGCGAGAACAGCTCGACCACCTACGGCGGCGGGTCTTTCGTCGAGGTCGGCGGCGATGTGCTGGACGTGCGCCCCGAAGAGGTGGAGATCGAGGAGGAGGGAGAGGAGACGGCCAGCAACTTCCGGGCAATCCAGGTCGACCCCGCCCGTGAGGACACCGCCGGCCCCAAGTTCGTGCTGAACTACGACATGGATAATGACGGTCTGGTTGACCTGGTGACCGGGTGGAACGAGAACCAGCCCGTACAGTTGCACTTGCAGCGCCGCGACCAGGAGGGCAAGGTCAGCTTCGTGTCGGTGAACCTGGGCGGTACGAGCCCCACAGCGTTGATTGGGGATCTCGCGGTCGCGGACTTCGACGTGGACGGCTGGCTGGATGTGGTCATTGCCTCCAAGGTGACTGGCGTGGCGGGCGTATGCCCGGATCCCGGGGCGGACCCGCCATACTCGCTTTCGGGCTGGGAAGGTGAGATCGAACTGCTGTTCAATCCGGGCAACTTCGACGAAGTTACCGATGGTGACGCCTGGGAGATGGTGCGCCTGGCTCGCTCACGCCTGCCGGGGCGGGAGGACAAGGATCTCCAGGTGGCCCGCACCTATCCGGAGTGGAACGGCTACACGGGCATCGCCGCCGGCGAGCTGGACGGCATCAACGGTCCGGACATCGTGGTGGCCTACAATCCGGTCGACTGCGAGTTCTACGGCGACAAGCCGCCGCTGAACCGCATTGTCATCTATCCTAATCCGGGTGGCATCAACACGCGCGACGAGGCGGACATACCCATGGTCGCTGTCGCCGATGCGGGTGACGATCTGGCCGTCATCGCCGATGCCCAGGAGGTCATGCTCAACGGCCTGTTCAGTTACGTCAGGTTCCCCGACCGCATCCTGGGCACGCCGGCCTTCAGTTGGCAGCAGGTGTCCGGCCCGGCGGTGAACCTGGTCAATCCCGGCGGACCGACGCCCTCGTTTGCCACGCCGCCCGCTCCGGCCCAACTGTCCTTCCGCCTTATTGCCAGCGCCGGCAACTCGGAGGACTTCGATTACGTCAATGTCCTGATCGGAGATGTGACCAACTCACCGCCGTGGGTGGTGGCCAGCGAGGACGAGTCGATTATTCCTGATGTCGACAACCCGGGCGGGAGCGTCATCCAGATGCTGGCCGCGGCCGCCGACCCCGACGGAGACCCCCTGACTTACAGTTGGATTCAGATCGAGGGGCCATCGGTCAGCCTGACGGGCTCCACGACGTCAGTGGCCAGTTTCGAAGCGCCGGAGCAGGGTGGCGAGCTGCGCTTCAGGGTGACTGTCACGGACGGGACGCTATGGGCGTCAGACCTGGTCGTGATTACCACGGGCGTGTGGGCTCCGATACGCATCGACACCGCCCTGGCCCGCGCCGGTGACGTTGCGGTCAGTGACGTGGACCTGGACGGCGACAACGACGTTCTCTACACCTTCCCGGACCTGGTCACCGCCAACATCGGCTGGGCCCGAAACCCGATGATTCCACACGGACCGGACGATCCCAGTGGACCGGGGGCGTCACACGTGGCCGCCAACTGGCAGTTGCGCCCCGTGGGCCACGTGAACACCGAGGCGGACATCATCGCCCTCGGCGACGTGGACCTGGACGGATTCGACGACGTGCTGGTCCGCTCTCAGCCGGGGCTCATCGTGCAGTGGTTCCGACACCCGGGCGCAGCCGATCGCGAGCCGATCTTCCCGCCGCCGGACGCCGTGCCGGATCGTTTCAACTTCCCCTGGCAGGTATACAGCATGGCGGAGTTCGGGTTCCACAAGCCGGCCGGCATCGCCATCGGCGACATGACCGCCGACGGATTCAACGAGGTCGTGGTGGCTGCGGGCGGCGTGGTCTATTGGTACGACGCCGCGATGGCCGAGACGGTCTATGACCCCTGGGGAGAGAACTTCGTCATCGACGACACCAAGGCCAACGGCACGACCGACGATCCCACAGATCCCGACTTCATCGACGCGGGCACCATCATGAACGCCCTGACGGTGGTGGACATCGACGGCGACGGATACGGCGATGTGATCGGCACGCTGGACCGCCGGACCTTCAGCGGGTTGAACGACGACACGCTGATCTGGTTCAGGAACACGCTGGGGGACGAGGCCACTCCGGTGGAATTAGAGGCCAACTAGATCGGTGGGCCGGCCCGGTGGCCGACACCGTTGCGGAGAGCATGGACGATGAAACGACTCTGGATCCTGATGTTGCTCGTGTCGCCGGCGATTCTGGCGGCTGGCTGCGAGACCATGTACCTGGACTCTGGCGCGGCTGGCGCGGACGACAACTTCGTGCTCACCGGCAAGACGCAGAGCTTCTTCACCGCCCACCAGGTGGATCCCCGAAGCGAGGATTCGGCCGGCCCCCAGTTGGTGGAGGCGGCGGATCTGGACGGTGACGGGATGATGGACCTGGCCAGCGTCTGGAACGAGTCGCAGCCCGTGCAGGTCCACCTCCAGCGACGGGATGCGGAGGACAACGTCTTCTTCGAGACGGTGCCCATTGGCGGCACGACACCGATTGCGCGGGTCGCGGATCTCAAGATCGCCGACATGGACGTCGACGGGCGATTGGATCTCGTCGTGCTCATCAAGGACACCGGACTGGTCGCGCTGTGCGACGTCGAGCGCGATGACTGTGATGTGACCGACAACGGCGGCGTCGTCGAAGACGCGATCGACGGCGGGCTGGTCATCTTCTTCGGACCTGAAGACAGCGCCGGCGACATATGGGAACCGGCCATCCTGGTGGATTCGTTCTATGCCGGGACAGACGGCGAGAAGCCCGAGGAGGGCGGCTACACCGGCCTGGACATCGGTGATTTTGACGGGCGGGGCGGGCCGGACATCGTGACCGCCTTCAACAGCGCCGAGGGCGAGGCGCCGATCAACCGCGTCGATCTGTACGTCAACCCTGGGTTTGCCCGGGCGCGCGAGGCGGGCACCTGGGAGCGGACCGAGGCGCACGGCGATCTGCCGACTGCCAAGTCGGTCGCGGTGTTGGACGTGGATCGCGATGGCGACGACGACATCATAGCCACCTATCCCAACGCCAAGAGCTCCAATATTTTCTGGCTGCCGAATCCGCTGGACAGCGGCGGGCCCGATGCCGTGACCAATCCGGAAGCCTGGTCCCTGGTGGCTCCGATAGGACAGGTCGCGACCGGGGCGGACGCACTGGCCATCGGCGACATCGACGGTGACGGGCTTGAAGATGTAGTGGTGCGTTCCAGTATCGGCCGGGTGGTCCAGTGGTTCAAAGCCCCGGATGAGCCGTCCAAGACCTTTGTCCGCAACCCGTGGCGGGTCTACACCCTGGCCCAGTTCCTCGATCGAGAGCCGCAGGGCATCGCCGTCGGCGATCTGAACGGCGATGGCCAACTCGAGGCAGTTGTCTCGGCCGAGGGAGCCGTCGTGTGGCTGGATTCGTCCACCGCGCCCAGTATCTTCGATCACTGGGGCGAGCACCTGATCATCGACGAGGGGCCGCCTCCGGAGGTCGTGGCCGCCACGGCCGCCGATCCGGCTGCCGACCCGGCCGCTGACCCGGCAGCCGTCACCGATCCCAACGCCGACCCGGCCCTGCAGACCCTGGAAGAGACCGGCACCTTCGTCAATACCTTGTTGGTCGTGGACCTCGACGGCGACGGTAACAACGACATCGTCGGCACCATCGACCGCAACGAACTGAGCGGGCTCACCGAAGACGCCCTGGTCTGGTTCGTCAACACTCAGTAGAGGCCACGCCGACACCGCATCGCCCCACCATGGGGCCGATTTCCGGCGGGCAGAACGCCTCCGCATAGTGCCCATCCATAGCATTTGGCATCGGGTGTCTCGGCCGCACGTGAGGCTCGGCGAACGCCGGACGTGAGCGCGCCGCAAGGTCTTTCGTAACGCAGGCCAGCCTGCATTCACCGCGATTACGGTGCGGGCGGGATGCCCGCGGTACAAAGAACCCGCCCGCGGCTGGCTTGGCTGCCGGCCGCGGGCGGGGGTTGGTTAGTGTGCTGAGTTGCCCTTGGTTTGCACCGGCTGGATGCCGGTGCCAGATTCAAACAAAGGCACTGCTTCCACCGGCAAGATGCCGGTGCCACATTCACAACAACTGCAACTGCTCCCACCGGCAGGATGCCGGTGCCACATTCAAACAACAACTACTACTGTTACCGGCGGGGTGCCGGTGCCACAGTTGGGCGCTCCTTTGTTCTATGGACAGCTTGGCAGCGACTGGCCGAA
>JANQGB010000227.1 GCA_028277545.1 Phycisphaerae bacterium
GGAAGGGGTAGAGGTCGAAGGGGACGGCCTCAATAAAACGGGTGCAGATGTCGTCTCTATCCATGGCCCCTAGCATGGCGGGCGGCACGGCAAAAGTCGAGCAGCGGCGACGGGCCGAATCAATCGACGGTAACGGCTGTCGTCCGGTGACCGCCCCCGACTCGCTGCAAGCCGCCCGCAGCCGGCCCCAAGCTTCCCGGGACGCGGGCTGCGCGGACGCGCGCAGCACGCCGTAGCTGGCAGTGAGCGGCCAACGCCCGGCACCAGCCGGATGGCAAGAGTGCTTCGAAATGACTACTGGAGCGTAGCTTACGTGACTTGGCCGGCAGTGTGAACGCCGAGGTGGGTTGTCCGGTCAGGTGGATCAGCGCGCAAGCGCCGGCCACCCCCGACCGCCGCAAGACAACGGCAACCAAGGTCAACAACGCGGCCATGATCACCGGCGCCTCGATCCAGCCCGCGCCGATTCGTCGCTGCCGAACTCACCAGGGCGCAGCGTGGCCGCACCGGACCAACGGGTGTCGAACGCGGCTGCGTGGCGGTCACCTGCGCCGGGAGGTGGGAGAGTACCTGCCCACCGTACGATACCAATGTGGTATACTAAACGAAGAAGGCTGATTCGCTGCTCGGGCGGCTTCGGCGGAAGCGATGGCCCTAGGGGAGTCCGGCACTTCACATCACCGACGGTGCCAGGCTGGGCCGGAAACCGCCGCATCTCACCGAAGCTACCAAGGCGACGACCGACGCAACGCGCGTGTGTTAAGCGCGTGGCTGCGCGCGGGCGGTTCAGCAGTGCACGTCGACATTGTGGCGTGGAGAGAAGAAAGCAGCTACTCGGAAGGATGGGGCGCTGCCAAGTGCGGTGGCGCCGTGGTCGGGCCAGCCTGGCGCCCTCCGACGGAGGGAATACCGGCACTGCAAGCCCACTTCTTGAGTCAAGTTGCCCAAGTCCGAACCGGCGTTCGTCTTCGCCTGGTCGCTCGCGGACGTTGACCCGCAGCCACACAGGCCGCGCCGGCGCCGGCAGAGACGCTCAGGTGTGTGAGATTCGCTCGCGGTATTCCTGGAGTAGGGAGGCAGTAGCATGAAGGTCGTCATGGACAGAACATTTCGATCAGTCTCGGTTAGCGCAATGGTGCCGTCGTTGCTCCTGGTGTTGCTGACCTGTGGCACGGCGCTGGGCGTGGATCCTGGAGACGCGGTGTCCACTCAGCAACTCCTGGCGGACCCACCGCCGCGTCCTTCGCTGGGTTCGGGCGTTGAGGTAGGCCCGCCAGGCGTTCCGGAGTGGATCCAGGTTTCGGACGTAGTGCCCACCGCGCCGGTCCCGGAGCTTCAGCAGTCAGATCCGGCTGTCTTCCGGGGCGACGTTCCGCCGGACACCCGCACTCCGACGCCACGGATCGCGTGGAACGCCATAATCAACAACCCGGCCACCATCGTGCCACCGGACACGCATATCGCCGTCGGCCCGGGCCTGGGCGCGGCAGGACGCGTGGTCATGGTCACTAACGCGGACGTGCAGATCTGGGATAAGACCGGCACCACCATCGCCGGCCCCACTCCGCTGGGCACCATGTTTACGCCCCTGCCGGGGAACCGCATCTTCGATCCCAAGGTGCTCTACGACCAGCACAGCGGGCGCTTCTTCATCGTAGCCCTCGACGGAAACACTCCCGCTTCCAGCCGCATCCACATCGCGGTGTCCTCCAGCGGCACGCCCAACAACCTGACCACCAACTGGACATTCACCGCCGGTTCCGGCGTAAAGACCTTCGGTTTGGTGACCACCTGGGCTGATTACCCCGGGATCGGGGCGGATGCCAGCGCCTTGTTCGTTACCACTAACCAGTTCAACGCAGCCAACCAGTTCAGGGGCGTGAACATCCGCGTCTTCAACAAGACCCAGTTGATGGCCGGGACGTACACGTTTGTGGACCTCACCTACGACACCACGGTCACGTCTGGCATCTTCACCGTGCAGCCGGCCCACGTTTACGGTGCT
>JANQGB010000550.1 GCA_028277545.1 Phycisphaerae bacterium
CGCAGGTGCCATCGGAGTGGCAGCAGGCGCCCATTGGCGTTGAACAGTCCACCGCCTCGCAGGACATGCCCGCGCCGGCGAAGGTCCCTCCGGTGGCGCTACACCCGGAGGCGGTGGCCAGCCAGCAGGACTCGTCGGCCAGGCAACAGGCCCCTTCCCCGTCGGGCGGGCAGGAAATCTCCGCGCAATCGGTGTCCAGTCCCTGGTACCTTCCGCCGGCTATGTCACAGTTATCTTCAGAGAACATCAGGCACCCGCCGGTGTAGAAGCAGCAGGCGCCTGAGCAAGTAACCGCGTCGCAAGTAGTGTAGTCTCCGCGATAGGTACCACCGGACGAGAGGCAGTCTTCGGGGCCACCTTCGACGCATGAGCCGTCAGAATGGCAGCAGGCGCCCTCGTGAATGATGGTGCCGGTGAACGCCGCTAGGAATTGTGCGTGGTCCGAGAGATCGACATCCCCGTCCGCGTCGGAGTCCGCGCAGCCGCAGGCCTCCGCGAGCGGAACGCCCGGACCGGACAGACAGTCTCGCAACGCGTCGAAGTCCCCCAGATCGACATCGCCGTCGGCGTCGAAGTCACCATTGGCCGGGCGGACGGTGAGCATCCAGGTCGCGGATGTCTCGCCGGCGTCGTTGGCCGCCCGAATCGCCACCGTGTAGGGCTCGATCGAGGGAACCGCGTCTGGCCAGGTCACAACGCCGGAACTGGGATTGATGGTCATGCCGGCCGGTCCTTCGAGCAGCGACCAGTCGAGGATGGGAGTCATGCAGTCCGGAGCGGTCAGAACCGGTGTCGGGCCCGTGTAGTCGAGCCCGCACACTGTTACCTGGTCCGGGATGTCCACCACCTCTGGCGCGGCCTGTTGCACGCCCAGGCTGAGAGTCTGCGTGGAGGTGCCCGCGTCGTTAGTTGCCCGAATGTCCAGTTCGTAGAGGAACGGCGATCTTAAGGGCTCAGGCCAGTTGATCGTGCCAGTGTCGGGATCAATAAACATGCCGGGCTGGGGATTGTCCAGGCTCCAGACAACGGGTGCCATGTTCACCGGGAAAGGTAGCTGCGGTGTAGGACCTACGAAGGGCTCGGCGCAGGATACTATCTGCTGGCTGAACGGCTCGAAGCTCGGGGCAAGTTGAGCGATGATCAGCGGCTGGCAGTAGATCACGTCGTTGTTGTCTTCGTACTCTTCCGCCACCTGGTTGTCGTCGTCGAGCATGCTGCCCAGGTAATACTCGCCGGCCGCGAGGTCCGGAATGTCAAAGCCGGCGCCAAACTCGAACCCACCACCGGCGGGAATGTCCCAGTACAATTCGCCCATGGGCATGTCGGCCGCATCGACCAGATCATCCTCGGAGAGGTACCACGCTTGTCTGACATTGGACACGCCCACCGTGCCCAGGTTCTCGATGACCGACCAGGCCGTCGGCTCCTCGCCGGGGTGGATAATCGGCGGGTCGATGAACACCGGGACGGCACTGCCCAGGCCGGGCCCCTGCGTGCAGTATGAAGCGTTGGCGATGTCCACCAGGTCTTGCGGCGTTCCCGGGTAGAGAAATCGCGTGGCGTTCCTGTCGTCGGCATGTAGCTCGACGATGTCGTTGGTGCCGATGGGGCCGCCGGCTGGATAGCCGGGGTTCATGGTGGCAATAAACCAGGGAGTGCCCGCCGGCTCGTCGCCTACCGGATCGTGTCCCAGGCCTATGGCGTGGCCCAGTTCGTGCAGCGCCACCAGGTAGAACGAGAACCCGTACTCCGGCGTGGGGTTGGCCGTCACTTCGCAGTCAGGATTGGTCAGCATGTGCCAGCCGACGCCTTCGGGAAAGTCGCTGAAGAGCAGATCCATATCAAACCACTGGTCTTCGAGGTTGACCATGAAGGTCACACCGAGGACTCCGGGGTCGAGTTCTGCTGCGGGAACCGCCGCCGTGTCGGCATAGCCGTCGTAGTGATCTACAACCGGGTCTTCTGGCAGCCGGTAATAAGAATACAGGAAGTCGGCGCCCGCCACGCTGCTCCACTGGCTCATCGAATACTGCAGGAGCGAATCCGTGTCGCTACCCGCGGGAAAGGTGCCCGGCGACAGGTAACGCAGGCTTTCACCTCCCGGCCAGACGATGGGGTACGCGCCATAACCGAAGTACGAGTACCCCTCTGAGCGGTCGCCGCCGATCCAGGCGACACTGGCCGTAGCGACGCAGGCAATCGAGATTCGGCGGAGGGCTTTCAAGGACGCACCTCCTTCTCAGTGCCGGCACCTTGCCGGGGCGTCGTCTCGACCTCCTGCGGGGGGTTTGCGCCACGAAACCGGACAGGCTGCCTTGTACCGCCCGGTCGTGCACTCTGGTCCTGCTGCCGCTGAAATGCGGATCTCC
>JANQGB010000634.1 GCA_028277545.1 Phycisphaerae bacterium
GGCTGAGGAAGCTATTGATCTTGTCGCTGATCGATCCCGAAACTCCCTCCCTCGGCAGAGCGTCGGACCGGATCATGGGCAACCCGGCCAGCACGGTCCAGGGAGCCGCGTTCAGATCGACCCGCCCGTGGACGCGCATGCCACCCTGATCGACCGTGGGCATCAGGTGCGGGCCATAGGTATCCCCGTCGCCGGAGTCAAACGGAGTGGCCACGGGATCCAGGTACCGGTTGTTCAGCGGCACCGCGGTGAAGTAGTCGAAGATCAACTGGCCCCAGGGGACGTTCAGATCCACCGGGCCGGCGGCTGCGACTGCCGGCTGGCTCTGGTCGAAGATCGGCATCCGACCGTTGTCGATCTTCTGTTCCGGGTTAGTATCACCGGTTGGATGAACGATCAGGTTGGCGGTCCAGGGCTTTACGATAGACCCTATCGTGTCCATGTTGGCGTAGCGGCTGAGCATGAGCAGCATGCCAGTCGTGGGGAACGCCTTGGTGATGTGATCCTGGTTGACCACCTCGGCCTGCACCGGGCGGATGCCCAACGACGTACTGAGGTCTACCGGGTTTGCGCCTGACAGGCTGTGCGCTACCACCGAGGCCATTGACTGTAAGGTATCGTACAGCGGGACGGTCACCAGCCAGCCGCCATGGCTGTTGGTGTCGCGCTGCATCAGGGCCGACGCTTCGTGAACCGTGTCGCCCGGGTCCGGGAAGTTCGACGGGATGACGACCTGGTCCACCACAATGAACGTGGGTGCCGCACCGTCGTAGTTCTCCATGCGAAGCAGTCGCACCCTGTCATCAGGGCGGATGACTAGCGAGGGCAGGCGTATATCCGGTGCCGGCAGGGCATTTCCTTCCGCGCCGATATAAATCGCGTCGCGTGAATTCATCGCACCAGACAGCACGCCCAGGACGGTGCCGTTGACTGCGATATAGTAGGAATCTTTCAGAATGATGCGGTCTTCGTAGGGATTGAACAACTCGATAGCGTAGGCGTGCTCCTGCACCACCCCTAACGTACTGACCACCACCTCACTGATATAGGGCTGGCGTTCGATGCCGTACACATATTCGTTCGTGCCCACCGGCTGCCCGTCCTCGTCGATAACCTCGACCCGCGTCGGGCGATCGTTGGTCCCCCCGTCGGCGAAGTCTATGAGATTGGCGGTCAGCGAGGCGGCCGCGTAAGCCCGCGCGTCCTTGTCGTCGTTGTCTTCGTCCTTGTCACCGTCGAAATCGGGCACGTTGCGGAGCATCAGCAGGAAGGCGTCCTGGATGGTGTCGACGAACACCTGGGCGTTGGCGTGTTCCTGCCCGGAGGGGTTGTTCATGGCGACGATCCCGCCGACATTCAGCGGGTCGTCTTCTTGCGTCAGGTAAATATCGACCAGCGTCGGCAGGCTGAGCTTGATCCGGCCGCGCACCTTGCTCTGCGGATCGGCGGTCGGCCACTCGTCGATGGCGAAGTCGTTCGGCGTCGCCAGGATATCCTCGATCCAGTCGGTTGCCGACGAAGCCGACGCTCGCCCGATACGCATCAAATGGTCGTCATAGCTGACGGTGGTCAGCAGGTGGCGAACGTCGTACGTCGAGCCTGTGGCATCCATCCAAGGTACCCAGGTATGACTGACGTCGGTGGTGTCCAAACCGTTGCTGCCGGTGTCGATGGGCCACCAGCGGGCGTCGGTCAGGTCGTTCTGGAAGTCCTCGAAGTCGTCTTCCACGAACCACTCATACAGTGCCTTGCCAACGCTGCTCTGCCGGTCCTGGAGCGCGGTCAGCGGCGTCTCGCGCGGGGGCAGCAGGAACCGGCGCCGGAGCGACTTTTCTTCGCTCTCCGCGGCATAGCCACCCTGCAGCGAAGTCCACGCCGTCTGGTCGGTGGTAAAGCTGAACAGGTTCTCCACCAGTGTCGCATGGCTCTGGTTCAGGTTGACCATGGCGCCGTGGGGGACGATTCGCAAGGCGTAGAACAGCCTGGCTACGTCGTCGG
Source organism: Phycisphaerae bacterium (assembly GCA_028277545.1). Lineage (GTDB taxonomy): Bacteria > Planctomycetota > Phycisphaerae > UBA1845 > UBA1845 > JANQGB01. The sequence continues at coordinate 1,999 of JANQGB010000634.1, forward strand.
CGGTTATCTCCTCGTGATCCGCGCCGCGCAACCCATCGCGCAGATCGCCGGAGATGGACGAGCTAAGCCGCTCAGCGGTCAATTCGTACTGGTAGGCATCCCACACGCCGTCGCCGTCCGCATCGCGACGGAAGTATTCGCCACCCACGATGACGCCGTCGGTGTTCAGGTCCGCGTGAGAGGACTGCTCGATGAATTCGTCCTCGTCGCTTAAGCCGACCAGACCCCTGTCCTGCAGGGTCGATGCGACGGCCACCCGCGGGAAGTAAGTGGGATGATACGCCACCGGTCTGTCGGCTAGTGTGCTTTCCAGGTCGGTGGAGCTATAGAACTCCCAGTTGAGACCTTTCTGGTACGGCTCGATGGACGCGATGAGCGGGTGATGGCCGGGGATCTCGCCGCTAACGTCGTTGCCGATGTTGCTGGGCGAGTCCTGGTTGAAGGGGATGCCGTCGTTGCCGCAAATACTCTGCATCAGCACCTGCCGCACATCGACGAATACCGAATCGGTAACGCGCTCCTCGGTTTCGGCTTCCTTCGACGCGGTTATGGACCGGTTCTCGAAGGACACCGTGCTCAGGAAGGCCGCCCCAGCCACAAACAGCATGGTCAGCAGCGCAACCACCATGATCAGGACTGTGCCGCGTCGCCCCGCCGACCGGACACGCCGGATTGCACCGGCGCATCCGCCAGGCCCTGACGACCCGCCCCCCAGATTCCCGTAATTAACACGTCTGCAAGTCATTGTCTTGGCACCAACAAGTCAGCCATCGTCGCCACGTTCAACCCTCGCCTCGGCGCTCTCCACACCTGTCATCCCCTCACAGAGCACTGCCCACGGGCAGCACCATCACGTGCCGCAACGGTCGCTCAAAGCGATTCGAGTCATCGTAAACGTCCACCGTGATCCGCAAGGCCACGGGAAAGAACCGGTCAGGCTGCCCCATGCTGCCGCCATTGGGTACGTCGTTGGCGAACCAGACCGGCCTGGGTGGCTCGCCCTGCACTATGGCGTACCGCTGCGTAAGACTCGTTGAGATCTGTCCAAGCGCGTTGAGCACCGCAGTCCCGGTATAGCCCATATCGGCTACCAGGCCCGCAAGCTCGCTCAGAGGCGTGTAGTTGAAGGCCGCACCGGTTTGAATCCCGCTCCCCGGGTCCAGCCATACCACGTAAGAGGGCGGTGGATTGGCAGCGTCGAACGGCACCAGCTTGCGCAGGTCCAGCGCCCACTCGACCTTGAACGACGCACACCGCGGCAGCAGATAGTGCCCCAGTCGCGAGGCCTGCGATACCGGTGGTTGGGTATCCAGGCGGCTGCGGCGGAGCCACGAAGCGTCCAGCGGTGGCTGCGGCTGAGTGAGGCTCGTGCGGGTCGCGACTTCCGTATCGAAGTTGAAGGTGCCAACCACCAGGTCAACGATGCCGTCGGTCAACCGGTTGAGGTAGACGCCGGGGCTGCCTGGAACCGGGTCGCTGACGCCGTCAGGCACGTCGTTCCCGTTCTGCCAGGACGGGTCATAGGCGTCGAGCCAGGGGGCTTCCGCCTGGTCCACCAGCAGCACACTGCGCCTGGCCAGGTGCCAGTCCTCGGCGGGCATCGGAAAGGGCGTACCCACCGCCGGCACGGCCGGGGCGTCTTCGAAGTCCGTGGGGGCGCCGCCGACCCAGGCTCCGGTCTTGTCCAGATCACCGAGTTCCGCGTGCCCGTAGACGACCTGCACCAGATCCGACCAGATGTCCGGATGGGTGTAGCTGCGGGTCTTCTGGGCGGTGAAGAACATCAGGATGTCGGCCCGGGGCAGACTCGGGATCGCACCTTTATCGACGTCAAACACTACCGTGTCGCGTTCGGCGTCTGGAGCATGCGGGTAGCCGGTCATCGGGTCGCCGTCGCCCGTATCCAACTCGGCGTACTCGTTCCGCCAATAGGCATTGATTGGCTTGGCCTGGATGACCATGATCGAGCGGGCCGGGTTGACGTTGGCCAGATCCTCGCGCAGGGTCTGCTCGAGCAGGCGGAACGACCGGTTGATCTCGGTGAGGGCGGTGGCCTCTCCGGTCGAGTCCAGGGTCAGCTTGTAGACCGTACCGGCCATGGTCATCATCAGGACCAGTACGCCCATCGAGACCACCAACTCGATCAGCGTGAAGGCCGGCCGCGGACGACGCGTTGCCGTAGCAGTTACCGGACGCGTGCGGCAGGTGCCGGACTCCCCGTCACTACTCATATGCCCTCGCGGGCTGAAATCAGGCTTTTGCACTTGCCCAGTCATCCAAAGTGTCCAGTGCGCAGGCCCCTTCTGAATCCCAGAGGCCTGAACTCACAAGCCCCTGCAAAACAAGTAGTTACGACGCGTTCGAGGCATCGAAAGGTGTCCTGCCTCACCGGTAT
>JANQGB010000697.1 GCA_028277545.1 Phycisphaerae bacterium
CTGAACCGCACTGCGCCCAGGGCGACTTCCCGCGGCACGCCCATGGCGCTAAGCACGGCCGACGGTTCGACGCGGTCGCTGTGGCATGCAGCTCCGGGAGACGCGCAGATGTTCTTCATGTCGCCCAACAGATCCACGCCGATTCGCCCCGGAAAGCTGACGTTCAGCGTGTTGGGCAGCCGGTGGTCGGAATGGCCGTTGAGCACGACTCCGTCACCAAGACCGTCGAGCAGCCCTTCGTGAAACCAGTCTCGAAGACCTTGTATCTTCGGCTCGTTCAGGAACCTGGCGGCCAGTTCGGCTGCCGCCCCAAGGCCCACGATCGAAGCAACCGGCTCTGTTCCCGCCCGGCGTCCTGCCTCGTGCCCCGCGCCCTGGATCAAGGGGGCGAGCTCAACGCCGTCACGCACGTACAGGGCTCCCACCCCGGCCGGGGCGTGAAACTTGTGCCCTGCCAGGCTCAGCAGATCAACGCCCAATTCCCTGACGTTAGTGGGGATTTTCCCGAAGGCCTGCGCCGCGTCGGTGTGCATCAGGACGCCGGCCTGCCGCGCGATCCGGCTGATCTCGGCGATTGGCTGAATGGTCCCCACCTCGTTGTTGGCGTACATGATCGAAATCAGGATCGTGTCCGGCCTCAGCGCCCGCTGCACCTCCTCAGGATCGACGCACCCGGCGGAATCGACGCCGACCACGCTCAGGCTGAACCCTTGAGACTCCAGCCATCGGCACGGCACGGTGATTGCTGGGTGTTCGACGGCGGAGATGATGAGGTGACCCTGCCCGCGCGCCCAGGCGACTCCCTTGAGGGCATGGTTGTTGGCCTCGCTTCCGCCGGAGGTGAAAACGATCTCGCCAGGCCAGGCGCCCAGCAGGTCGGCCACCTGTTGCCGGGCTCGATCCACGGCCACCCGCATGGCCCGCCCGGGACCATGACTGCTTGACGGGTTGCCGTGATGCTCGCGGAGATAGGGGATCATCTCGTCGGCCACGTGCGGGTCCAACGGCGTCGTGGCATTGTAGTCGAGGTAGATCATGATCGGCTCCTGTTCAGTGGACCATGACACAGCACGGAGCTGTGGTGCGGCGGTTCGACTCTGCCGGGGCGCGACGCACCGGTCGTGCATAAGTAACGGCGGGAACGTTCCGCGCCGGAGTCGTGGCCGTCGTCCGTCGCGGCGCGATCGCCCACCTTCCCCGCGGCGGAGCAGTCGAATAAACTTTCCAAGCGGTTGTTCCGGGGCCCGCGCGGGCTACTCCGGAATGTTCAATGCTACATCAGTGTACCGCCCGGCAGGGGCAGTTGCGAGGTGACGAATCATGAAGGTACTGATCGCAGACAAGTTTGAGAAGGCGGGGCTGGAGAAGCTCCAGGCCATGGGGTGCCAGGTTACGCTTGACGCTGATCTGTCGGGGGAGTCGTTGCGGGGCGCTGTGGCCGACAGTGAGTGCGAGGCCCTCGTCGTCCGCTCCACCAAGGTGACGCCGGACATCATCGACGCCGCGAAGAATCTGGAACTGATCATTCGGGCCGGTGCAGGCTACGACACGATCGACACCGCTGCCGCCAAGGCAAAGGATATTCGCGTCTGCAACTGCCCCGGTAAAAACTCGGTGGCGGTCGCCGAGCTGGTCATGGGCCTGGTGCTGGCCCTGGACCGGCGGATCGTGGACAACACCGCCGATCTTCGCAACGGCGTATGGAACAAGAAGGGCTACAGCAAAGCCCGCGGCCTCAAGGGGCGCACGTTGGGCATCGTCGGCCTGGGGCGAATCGGTTACGAAGTCGCCAAGCGCGCAGCGGCCTTCGACATGCACCTGATCTACAGCGACGTAGTGGATCAGACCGCCTACGAGAAGGAACTGGGCATCAAGAAGGTGTCCTTCGAGCAGGTCCTGGCCGAAGCCGACTTCATCACGCTACACGTGCCCGGCGGTGCGGGCACCAAGCACCTGATCGGCGGCGAGCAGCTCGAGATTATGAAGCCCACCGCGTTTGTCATCAACTGCAGCCGCGGGGGCGTTATCGATCAGCAGGCCCTGGCCAAGGCGATCGAAGCTGGCAAGCTCGGCGGCGCGGGCCTGGACGTTTACGAGATAGAACCGCTGGCCACCGACAAGGAGTTCAAGGATCCCGTTGCCAACGTGGCGGGCGTGTACGGCACGCATCACATCGGCGCCTCTACCGAACAAGCTCAACTTGCCGTGGCTGACGAGGTGGTGCGCATAATCGACACGAAGATGAAGGGCAGCGCTCCTCCCAACTGCGTGAACATGTAACACCTGGCCAGCGCGCCGCTCGATTGGCAATCGACTGGAAGCGATAGACTGTCTGACTTGCGCTCAGCGCTGCGGGACAATCGACGCAAAGCTGCGCTTAAAGGATTGACAAACGCTCACAAGTTAGCCAACATAGGCGCTATCAGGTGCGGTCCTGCGTGTTGTGGTATCGCACCGTTGCCGCGCCACGGCAAGGTAACGGGTGGCATGGGAGAGCAAGACTTCCCCGTGCCACCCGGTTCTTTGCGCCGCCTGAAGGGCACGTCAAGACGTACCTGATTCTGAGGATGCCTCCACCGGTCAGCCCCTGGTAGTCGATGTAGCGCGGCGGGCCAGCAATGAACTCAGACAGAATCGCCGCGAGCGCGACATCATTGCCACCAGCGCCAGCAGGAACAGACCGCTGTTCTCCGCCAGCTTGTTGCACAGGAAAACCTCGCCCGCGCCGCAGCCGCAGTCGAACTTGACCTGGCAGAAGGCGACCGTTCCTTCGTGGAAGAGCTCCAGGCCCCTGCTGAAGATCATGGGAGTGAAGCCGGCCAGCATCAGCGCCGACACAAGGGACGAACCGCGCACCGCCACGCCTGCCAGCAGCGCCACGCCGCAGAACACCTCGACCCAGGGCAGCGTCACGGCCACCAGGTTCATCAGCCAGTAGCCGCTCTCTTCATTCAACAGCTCGTACTGCCGCATGAGCTTGAGAAAGCTCACCGGGTGGGCGATCTTGTTGTAGGCCAGCAGGATGAACACCACGCCCACGGTCAGCCGGGCCACCAGGAGCGGCACGCCCGTCTGATCAATACGGCTCAGCAGAGATCGGCGCTCGTCCATCACTCCTCGCTCTCCACCGGGCCGTCGTTCTTCTCCCAGTCTTCCATGCCTCCCTCGTACAGGTAGATGCTCTCGAAAGGTATGCCGGCGTTGAGCAGCTCCCGGCAGGCGAATATGCTGTCCTCGCAGTCACCACCCTGACAGTAGACCACGACGCGCTCCGCCACTTCCAGTTCGGGCAGCAGGTCCGGCAGATAGTCTTCGGCGTAGTACGGGTTTAACAGGCGGGCGCCGGGAATCGTGCCGTTGGCGAACTGCTCCTCGTTCCGGGCGTCCACGAAGAAGTAAATACCCTGCCCGTACAGCGTGTCGTTGTACAGTTCTATTACGTCCTGGAACCTGGCCACCTGGAAGATGTGCTCGGCGTGACTGCTCGCGGGTGCGGGCTCGGACTTCACTTCAGCCGGCTGGCGACTTGCGGGCGGAAGCTCCTTGGCGATCTGTCCCGAAGTGGACCTCACCTCCTCCGGTCCCGCGGGGGAGACGCCCGCCACGGATGGGGCAAGGTCACCGGTTATGGCGGGCTTCTCGAAGTAGTTCTTGGACAGCCTTAGTCCTCGGTCTCGGACCGAGTTGAACGCCAGCGCGACCGTGGAGGCCAGGCCCACCAGGATTACAATCTCGACGACCAAACGCACGACACTGTTCATCTAGCGTTTTCTCCGTGGCGGTGCTGTTGCGACTTCGGCCGCGCCCCAGGGCAAGGCGCCCCTCCAGGTACGCCCAACGATCTTCTCCGGCGCCGTTGGCCAAGTCAACGGCGGGAGACCAGCTCGTTGCGCCCCCGTTACGCTGGGAGCTTCGCCGTGCGCGCTCACGGACTTCTGCTTGTCGGGCGGCGGTGCCACGGTTAAGGTGTCGCCCTCATCAGGTCGACGGCGTCGAGCGGGGATGCCGGCGATGTTCCACCGTGCGGTCCGCTGAGAGAGATCCGGTAATGTCCATGCCCCTAGCACTCTGCCTTATGATCGGCCTTGCGCCTCTGCTGTTCCTGGCGTTTTCGGTAGCCGCGGGTTCCGGCCCGCAGGCCGGGCGAGTACCGGAGCGGGCCAGCCTGGAGAAGCGCTACAAGTGGGATCTGGCGGACCTCTACGCGGACAGGGACGCCTGGGAGGCGGACTTCGCCCTGTGCCAGAAGTGGATCGACAAGCTGGCCGGCATGAAACAGCAAATGGCCAAGTCGCCCCAGGCGTTGCTGGCGGTGCTCGAGCTGCGAGACGAACTGGGCGTAAAACTCGAGCGCGTGTTCGCCTACGCCATGCTGCTTCGCGACCAGGACACCAGGGAGGCCGACCCGCAGGCGATGCACGATAGGACCCGGTCACTGGGCGTGAAGTACTCCGAAGCGACCTCCTGGATCGAGCCGGGCCTGCTGGCTATGCCGGACAACCAACTGACCACTTGGTGCCAGGAGAACGACAAGCTGGCCATCTACCAGCACGCCTTCGACGACCTGCTTCGCCAGCGCCGCCACGTGCTGAGTGCCCGCGAGGAGTCGCTGCTTGCCATGGCCGGCAAGATGGCCGGGACTGCTCAACAGGCGTTCACCATGCTGGCCAACGCCGACCTCAAGTTCCCCACCATCAAGGACGCCGAAGACAACGAAGTTGAACTGAGCGAGGGGCGCTACGCGCTTTACCTGCAGTCACCGGATCGCGGCCTGCGCGAGCGGGCCTTCAAAGGGACACTGGGCGCCTATCTTGCGTTCCGCAACACCATAGCCGCCACGCTGGCCGGCGCGGTTGAAAGAGACATCTTCCACGCCCGCACGCACAATTACGAAAGCGCCCTTCAGGCCGCCCTCGATCCCGACAACGTGCCGGTGGCGGTCTACGACAACCTGATCGCCACGGTACGCAGCCACCTTCCCAAACTGCACCGCTACATGGAGATCCGACGCCGCAAGCTGGGCATCGATCAGGTCCACATCTACGACACCTTCGTGCCGCTGGTGGACGAGGAAGCCCCCACCATCGGCTACAACGAAGCAGTCTCCACCGTTATGGACGGACTGGCGCCCCTGGGCCCGGAGTACGTGGACCCGACGGTCAAGGCCTTCGGCGGACGCTGGATCGACGTCTACGAGACGCAGGGCAAGCGGAGCGGGGCCTATAGCATGGGCACGTATTCCTGCCACCCCTACATCCTGCTCAACTACAACGATACCTACAAAGACATGTTCACCATCACCCACGAGATGGGCCACGCCATGCATACCTGGTTCACCCAACGGAACCAGCCGCCCGTCTATGGAGACTATCCCATCTTCCTGGCTGAGGTGGCCTCGACGACCAACGAGGTGTTGCTGGGCGAGTATCTTCGCAAGCGAGCCACCACGCGGGCTGAGAAGCTGTTCCTGATTAACCTGGCTGTCGAGAACATCCGGGGAACCGTCGTTACCCAGACCATGTACGCTGAGTTCGAGAAGTACATTCATGCTGAGGCGGAGCGGGGTGGGGCGCTGACCTTCGACATCATGGCCGCTGCTTATCGGAACTTGGCGCATGACTATTACGGGCCCGCCTACGCCCACGACGAGGAGATGGACGGATATTGGCTGCGAATTCCGCACTTCTACCGTGGCTTCTACGTATACAAATATGCGACGAGCTACTGTGCAGCCGCCGCGCTGGCCGAGCGCATAATGCACGGCGAGCCGGGGGCGCTGGAGGGGTACCTGGGCTTTCTCAAGTCGGGCAGCAGTGATTATCCGATCGAAATCCTGCGCAAAGCCGGCGTGGACCTGAGCACACCCGACCCCATCGCCGCTACGATGGAGCTGTTTGGCCACCTGTTGGACGAGCTCGAAGCGCTGCTGGAGTAGTGCCGGGCGGTCCGGCTGGCAGTGATGTGGGACCGACCTTGCCCGCCAGTCCGCGCGCAATCCGGTTCTGAAGGCTGGTGGCCGGCCGGCGGTCGCATCCGCGGTTGCCTTGAGTTGATCTGCACGGTGTCCTACCATACGGGACTCGAACGTCAGGTTGCGGCGAAGCTTGCCACGCACCTTGGCGGAAGTGCAACAGCGTGTAGTTCGAAGGTGCAGAGCCTGAGTTGATGTCCTTACCGACTGCGTGCCAACGGGCGAGAAACGGGCCGCCGAAGGCGGGGCGACGGCCTATCATCGGCTCGCCCCGGGTGGTGTTGGTCGCTGCCGCGATGCTGCTGGCCCTCCAGCAGCCCGCCCAGGCTTACATCGGCCCCGGCGCCGGCTTCGCCGTCCTGTCGTCCTTCCTGGTTATCTTCCTGGCTTTTGCGGCCGCGTTCTTCGTGCTCCTGACCTGGCCGCTCCGCTGGGTGATCCGCTACTTCCGCGGGCGCAAGGCGTTCAAGAAGGCTCGCGTGAAACGGGTGGTCATCGTCGGTCTCGACGGGATGGAACCTACCCTGGTCGAGAAGTACATGGCCGAAGGGAAGATGCCCAACATGGCCAGGCTGCGCGAACAGGGCTACTACAACCGACTGGGCACGACGCTGCCCGCCCTGACGCCGGTCGCCTGGGCGTCGTTTCTCACCGGCTCCAACCCCGGCAAGCACAACATCTTCGACTTTCTCACCCGCGACAAACGCAACTACCTGCCCGCGCTGTCGTCGGTACACATCTCCGGCGGTAAGAAGCCCAGCGTGCGACTGCTTCGCAAGGGGATACCCTTCTGGAACCTGCTCGGCGACCACGGCATCTTCAGCAACATCATCCGTGTGCCCATAACCTTCCCGCCGGAGAAGTTCCGCGGCGTGCTGCTGTCGTCCATGTGTGTTCCCGACCTCCGCGGCAGCCAGGGCACGTTCTCCTACTACACCACGCGCCCGGGCGAGGACGTCGAGCACACCGGCGGCGAGCAGGTCTTCGTCCGCCGGCAGGGCAACCGCATAGAAACCGAGCTGGTCGGCCCGCAGATCCAGAGCAACGGCAGCAAGGTCACGCTCAAGTGCCCGTTCAGCGTGCAGATAGACGACCAGAGCGACAGCGCCGAGATATCGATTGGCGACGAGACCTTCACGCTCTCGC
>JANQGB010000722.1 GCA_028277545.1 Phycisphaerae bacterium
TGCTGTCGACCGGCCGCATCGGTTCGGGGTGGCAAGGCTATGCTGACGCAGTCGACGTTATGGGTCTCTAGAGCCTGTTGTGCTGCTTGGGCAGCCTGACGGTACGACTCCTGGTGGCCATGTACGATGGCGACCCGGACCGCCTCCTGTCCTTGGGCCAATACATGGCCGCTACCGGCGGCGCAGGTGCACAGGGCCACGAGGCATGACGGCAATGCCCGGGGCAGGTCGCGACTATACGGGCGGCGGGGCAGGGCTCAGTACCATCAGAACAGGGGTTTGCGGGCGCAGTCCCGATATACGCAGATACACTACGAACAGGCAAGCGCGTGGTTTCCATATTGGTTATCGGCACACCGGCCGCCCAACGGTAGCTGAGCGGCACGGTCTAGCGCTCGCTTTGAAAACACATCCCGGGCCACCAACGTCGTCTCCGGCGTTTGCCGATGAATCTGGAGGTTTCGGGGCTCATCTTCAAGCGGCTCCGGGATCGGAGGACGTCGTCACAATACGCTGCGCGTATGCGCCGCCCAGTCGGCCGCGCGCGGCCGGAGTCGCGTCGGATGTTCAAGACCAGCAACGTTGGACTGCGCGGCAAGTCCATCGCCTTCTGTGTGCTGCTGCTCGCGGGCACGGTGGGGACGCTGGGAACTGTTCTGGTCCGACAGAATCGCGACGAATCGATACGAAGCCTCACCGAGCACGCAGTGGTCTACGGCCACGCCATCAGTCACACGGCCGAGCCGTCAGTTCTGTTGAACGATCGGGCGAGTCTGGAGCGCCTGACACGTGCGGCGGCCAGTGACGGGGCGGTCGAACTGGCCCAGATACTGGATTCTCGCGGCAACGCGTTGGCTACGTTCCAGGCTGACGACAAGTTTCGACTAGAGGCGCTGCTGGATCCCGCCCATCCCATGGACATTCCGGATGCCGACTCACGGCACGACCCTCGCGTGGAACGGACGGCCAATCAACTCCTGGTGGTCATACCTGTGTGGCCTGAGACGGCCGACTTTCACGTGGGCATACTGGACGACGAGGACGAGGCGCACCACGGTATCGGTCCTGATGCGCCGGTTGGATTCGTCACGCTGGTATACAGCCTGGGTCATATTCGTGCCGAACTCGCGGATCGCGTGCTATCGGGAATCGGGATCTCGGGCTTGGTGATCCTTGCCGGGGTAGCTGTAACCATACTCATGGTGCGGCAACTGCTGACGCCAGTCCGGCACCTGGTGGAGACAACCACGGGCATCGCTGCCGGCGACCTTACCAAGCGCGCCCCCGAGCAGGCAGTGGGCGAGATAGGCGTGTTGGCCCGCTCGTTCAACCACATGGCCGACCGCCTTCACCAGACGTACGTCTCGATAGAGAGAAAGGTCGAGGAGCGTACCGCCGCGCTTGAGGAGCAACGCCAGAAGCTGCAGAGTGAGGTCGCGGATCGCAAGCGGGCTGAAGAGTGGCTGCGGGAGACCGACTCGAGACTTCGCGCCCAGAGCACGGCCCTCATGGACTTGGCCCGTAGCGACACGCTCTACGGCGGGGATCTAAGAGCGGCACTCCGAGAGATTACCGAGATCGCCGCGCATACGCTCCGCGTCAGCAGAGCAGGTGTGTGGTTGTACGACGACAGCCGCTCCAAGATCGTGTGCTACGATCTATTCGAGCGCGATGCCGATCGGCACTCGGACGGCCTGAGCCTGGAGGCACGCGGCTTTCCGGCCTATTTCCGTGCCCTGGAGAACGGCCGGGCCATTGCGGCTCACGACGCCCGCACCGACCCGTGCACCGAGGAATTCTCCGCGCCCTACCTCACGCCGCTGGGCATAACCTCCATCCTGGACGCGCCTGTCAGGGTAGCCAACAAGGTCGTGGGCGTTCTGTGCTTTGAGCATATCGGGCCGGCGCGCCGCTGGGCGCTGGACGAGGAGGGTTTCGCCGGCTCCGTTGCCGATATTGTCGCTCTGGCCCTGGAGGCGGCGGATCGCAAGCAGGCCGAGATTGAGCTCCTGCATGCCAAAGAGGCCGCCGAAGCGGGGAGCAGGGCGAAGTCCGAGTTTCTGGCCAACATGAGCCACGAGATTCGCACGCCCATGAACGGCGTGATCGGCATGACCGAACTGGCCATGGCTACGGAACTCACCGATGACCAGCGCGAGTACTTGAGCACCGCCCGGCAGTGCGCCGATGCCCTGCTGAGCCTGCTGGACGACATCCTGGATTCCTCCAAGATCGAGGCTGGCAAGCTCGAACTTGAGTCTCTGGACTTCCGGCCGGTTGATATCGTGGAGAGAGTGGCTGACCTGCTCGGCCACCGGGCTGCCGACAAGGGCCTGGAGCTGATCTGCCACGCCCATCCGGACGTGCCGCCATGGCTGCGCGGTGACCCGGTGCGACTGCGCCAGGTATTGGTGAATCTTGCGGGCAACGCTGTCAAGTTCACCGAACGCGGTGAGATTGTTGTTTCGGTTGAGACCGAACAGATCAGTGAGGGTCGCGCCGATCTGCGGTTCACGGTCAGCGATACGGGGATCGGCATCCCGCTGGACCGACAGGCCCTGATCTTCGACAGCTTCACCCAGGCAGATGGAGCGACGACCCGCAAGTACGGTGGCACGGGATTGGGGCTGGCGATCTCCAGGCAACTTGTAAAGCTGATGGGAGGCGACATTCGGGTCGAAAGCGAGCCAGGAGCCGGCAGCATCTTCAGCTTCAGCCTGACCTTTGAGATTGTCGCGCCGACGCAGCAGACCGGTAGTGACAGGGTCCTTCCCTCCGCCGGGGAGCGGCACGTGTTGAGCGGCAAGCGCGTGCTGATCATCGACGACAACGCGACCAACCGTCAGATTCTTGAGGAGATGCTCGAATCCTGGGACTGCCTTACGAAATCCGCCGCCGACGGCCCCAGTGGTTTGAAGGCGCTGCGAGCCGCTGCTGCGACGGATAGTCCCTTCGATCTGGTGATTCTGGATATACAGATGCCGGACATGGACGGGTTCGAGGTCGAACGACAGATTCACTCCGATACCGCCTGCGGTAAGCCCCTGGTCGTCTTCCTCAGTTCAATGGGCAAGCAAACGGAATGCGCGGATCAGGAGGGGCTCTCGCGTCACAGCTACCTGACCAAGCCTGTCAAACAGTCCGTCCTGCTCGACACCCTGGTCACCGACCTGGACGGCGGCACGCTGGCTGCCCTGCCCGTCGGAGTGTGTCGCGCCGCCGTCCAGGTCGGTGACCAGGGTGTCGAGCAGGACGGACTGTTTGACAGGCTTGGTCAGGTAGCTGTGACGCGAGAAGT
>JANQGB010000847.1 GCA_028277545.1 Phycisphaerae bacterium
CCCGAGTCGCAGGCCACAAAGGCCGCCAGGGCGTCAAGCTCGTCGTCGGCCTCATCCTCGTCGGCCAGGGCCGTCTCCACCGACACCAACAACTCCACCACAAGCGCCGAACTCTCGTCAACCGTCAGCTGATCATCCGACGAACCGACGCCGGACGGGTGCAGCGCGTAGGCGTGCTCGTTGACGTCGGCCAGAGCCGGTGACGGCGGCCGAGCCAACGCAGCGCACAATGCCAACATTGCCGCGGAGTGGAATACGGCACGGCGCGACAAGCGAACTCGCCGCGCGCCGCGCGGTCGTTCGTGTACTGATGCCCCTTGGCACTTCATGTTGTTCGTATCCTGTCTCAACTGCCCACCGGACTCCCGACAGCCGGCCACATGGCAACGTTCTCGCAGCCGATCAGTCGGACGGATAAGAGCGTGCCCCGACAGCCAGCGTTGCCTGTATAGGTTGCCTCATGATTCCACCGTGAAGTCAGTTCCAGCAATGTCGCAATCGTGGAACTGGGCTGACTTCGGAGCGCTGCCGAAGAACTTGGGATGCGAGATAATGCAGATCTCGAACTTCGCGTCCTCGAAGATGCAGTTCCGAAACTTGCAGGCCCGCAACTCGAGGTTCCTGAAGAGTGCCCCCGAGAAATCACAGCGCTCAAACAGCACTCTGCGGCCACCGCCCTCACGCCAACGACGTCCCTGTAGTCTCGCACCCTCAAAACCGCAGTCAGTGAACACGGCATCGTCAAACCACGGGCCGCTCAAACGCGCCCGTGGGAAGGAACAAGCGCAGAAGTGAGCAGAGGACATGGAACATGTGTCGAATGTCGCCCGCGCGAAGTTGATCTCCTCGAATAGGCCACCCACGAATTGACACGCGAAAGTTCCGTATGCGAGGTCGACCTCAGAGAGTCGTGCGCGGATGAACTCGCGGGTGTCGGTTAAGGGCGTCGCCTCCCGCACGCCAACCGTGATCCCGCGCATATCCAAGGGTCCCCGAAATACCTTGTCCACGAATACGGCGTTCAATTGTGTGCGTAGTCGCGACGCATAATCCTGATCTAGCCAACGATTAATCAGATCCCGCTTGGTTGGCTTCTTGGGCATGGCATACCTCACAACCACGGCGTAGGCACCAGAGGGATAACTATATCTGCTAGATTGTCGTACTTGGAGATGCCCTGCATCTTTGACAGCCCGCCTACGTCAAGTAGATCTCGGTATCCCCCTATGGGCGGTCACGCGTCTGGGCGTCCACATTGTCCGGTGCCGCCACCTCCCGCTTCTTGAGACAAAAGGGTTGAGAGATAGTCAAATGCCTGCGCGTACTCCCGGCGCGGGCCAGGCTTGCCGAAGAACCGGTCAAGGTTCTGCATGGCCTGTTCTGGCCTATCTAGCACCACATAGCACGCGGACATATACAGGCGGAACCGTCGGTCGTTGGGGAGACGCTCATCAGCTTGTTCATAGCCTTCAACGAGGTCCGCCAAGCTGCTGTATTCGTCTAGAAACGGAGTACACCACGACAGCGCGAAACGGCTGAGTCGATCCGCGCACTCGCAAACTCGGTCTTGGTCATACACATACCAATGATCCTCGCGAGCCGCTAGCGGCGCCAAATTGCGAATCTGTTGCCGGAACAACATTGGGCTATCGAAGACGTTCGCCAGAGGATGCCGGCTTGTCATGTCCCGAATGACAGGGACGACCTTCTCCGAACATACCTCAGTTTGCGGGAGAACATCGGCCACCGCCCTTGGCTCGTACCGGGGGCTCATATCGAAACAGAACTCAGCTACCTGGCCCAGGTCCAAGCACTTTCGCTGGTATCGAAGCGTCCCTCGCCGGCGCACGAATGACATCTGCAGGAGCGCGGCATCGACAGGCTGAGCCTCGATGGCCGCCGACAGAGCCTGCTTGACTTCCTTCCGACGGGTAGTCATTGGCGCACCTCCACGACGCGCAGAATGGTGATGCCCTTGTGTCGCCCGGACCCGCCTGCCGTGTTCGCTCGGATATTAGCGGATATTAGGGACAGTCACCGGTTTCTGCCTTCCTCGCCGACCCGATGGCCACGTCGTCGCTGAAGTCGGCCCAGCCGTACCCGCCGGAGCCGCCCGGCAGCCAGGTCACGCCGGAGACCTGCAGCACCCGCCCGCCAGAGTCGCAGGCCACAAAGGCCGCCAGGGCGTCAAGCTCGTCGTCGGCCTCATCCTCGTCGGCCAGGGCCGTCTCCACCGACAACAACAACTCCACCACAAACGCCGACCCCTCGTCAACTGTAAGATGAGCACCCGACGAACCGACGCCGGACAGATGCAGCGCGTAAGCGTGCTCGTCGATGTCGACCAGTTCCACGCCGGGCGCACACGCCAGCGTCGTCAACATGGCGCAGAGTCCATGGGCAATGGTCACGCGGGTGCTGTCACATCGAAATCGACGTCTGTGCAGAATCGGTGCCCTCATGGCGCTCACGTCGTTCGATCGCTGCTCCGTCAGTGCTTGATAGCGTCTCATGTTGTTCGCACTCTCTATTCAATAATTCGCTGGCATGCTGCGTCCCAGTCACCGTCCGATGCCACGCGACCAACCCGAGGCATGGAGACGGTGCCCTGGCTACCAACGCTATTGGGCTCGCAGCTTGGTCGCCGTGGAAGGGCGCCGATCTCTAGACTGATCATATCTTTGCAAGAAGCGCTTGGCAGCGATCATTAAACCTCGCGTTATTGCGTCGGACGGCCTCCAGTACGTCTCGCACAACTGCAGTCTGTTCCTGCGGCAAATCCTTGAGTCGTTCTGTGTATGCTGCGAGCGTGCTTGGTGAATTCAGGATTCTCATGTGGATAACGGCTGCCCACGTGGGAGACTTGGCGAACAGCTTGCGCAGCCCATCGAGGACCTTCTCCACATACACACGGTCCTCAAAGGCCTCAATCGTGTGTATAAGGGAGAACATCATCTCGTCGTGCTCAGCGTCATCCTCAAAAAATGGCAACAACAACGGGATACACGCCGGATTGTCCAACACAGCGACCTTGCCCAGAATCTCCTCAAACTGCTGGAGACAATCCGGGTGACGCTGTTTGACCACCTGTTTCAGGCGCTCGACCAGGTCTGCCAGCATTTGCAGCCTCTCAACGGCTTCTCGAATAAGCCCACCTGGGCAACTCGGATATTAGGGATATTAGGATATTAGGATATTAGGATATTAGAGGATATTAGGGACAGCCACCGGTTTCTGCCCTCCTCGCCGGACACCATGGCCGCGTCGTCGTTGAAGTCGGACCAGTGGTACCCGTCGGAGCCGTCCGGCAGCCAGGTCACGCCGGAGACCCGCAGCACCCGCCCGCCCGAGGCGCAGGCCACAAACGCCGC
>JANQGB010000257.1 GCA_028277545.1 Phycisphaerae bacterium
GCCCGCCGCCGCCATCTCCGTAGCCGAAGGGCTGCAGCCACAGGCCAGACCGCGACCGATCGAGCCGGGCCGCGTTCTTCTCGCCGCGCAACAGTTCCCGTGGCGTCATGGTGGAGTTGTAGTCCCGCCCAGGCGTGCAATGGGCGATCACCTCGCTGCCGTCGATCCCGCGCCAGCGGAAGTTCACGTGCTTGAACTCGTTGGTGTCGTTCCAGGAGAGCTTGTTGGTGATGAAGGTGTCCAGCCCGCCGAGCCTGAGGATTTGCGGCAGCGAGGCGGTGTAGCCGAACGTGTCGGGCACATATAGGAAGCGCTGCTTGCCTTGCTCGCCGAATTTCTCCTGCCAATAGCGCGTGCCGTGCAGGATTTGCCTGACCAGCGACTCCCCGGAGGGTACGTTGCAGTCCGGCTCGACCCACATCGCACCGCCGGGCTCCCAGCGACCCTCTCGGACTCGCTTCGCCACCCTCTCGAACAGCTCCGGCGAGTTCGCCTCCAGCCAGGCATATTGCTGGGCCTGGCTGCACAGGAAGCGAAAGTCGGGATACTGCTCCATCAGTCGCAGCATCGTCGAGAAGGTGCGCTGGCACTTCCGCTCAGTCTCGCGCACCCGCCAGAGCCACGCGGTGTCGATGTGGGCGTGGCCGATCGCGAAGCACCGCGTTTGTGACGACGACCCCGCCCCGCGCAACGCCTCCTCCAACAGCGCCTGCGCCACCGGCGCGCTCTCGGTGACCGCGGTGTCGTCGATAGACGCGGTAACCTGCCTAAGCGCGTCGCACAGGCGGCGGGATCGCTCAGAGTCATCCGGCAGCAGCGCCAGCAGTTGTCGGGCGAAGTCGTAGGTTCTCCACAACCGCCAGGCCGTGGCGTCGTATGCGGCCAGCTCGCAGCGGGCCAGTCGCCCGGGCTTCTCCTCCTGCCAGAGTTGCCGGGCTTCCTGCTCTTCCCACCAGAAAATCGTCGCCCCCAGCGGGCGGTTGCAGGCCGCTTCAACGTAGAGGTTGATCGCTTCGCCACCGGCGGCGGGATCGAAGAGGACCGCCGCTTCGTGGTTGGCCTCCAGCCCCTGGCTCGCCACGCCGTTGTCCCACAGAAGAGCCTCCGTTCCGCTGGCAAAGCGCAACGCTACCGGTTTGCCAGCCAATTGAGGGGGGACTTGTCCGCTAATACGAAACCAGGCGGTGGACCAGGCCGGTCCCCAGCGCCAGCCGACGCTCACCGGTTGGTAGGACTGGCCCGCGGCTTCGGCGTACGGGATGGGATCCGCACACTGATAGGCGGCTACGTCGAGCGGTGCGGCCAGGGGATAGACAGCCGGCTCCAGCACTTGCTCCGCGAACACTGCAAACCGCTGGGCGGCGAATTCCATTTCAGTTGTCATGGGGCGGGAGTATAGCCGTCTGCCTGGCGGGCAGCCAGCACCGTCGCCCTGCTGGGCCGCGCCGCCGGGCCGACGTTCAACTGCTGGCGGTTTGTTTCCGTAGCGTCATGTCGAAGTTGCGGACCATCGACCTGTACATCGACGCCACGATGAGAGCCACGAAGCCCACCGCTATGGCGCTGCCGATCAGGGAGAGGCCGCGAACCGTGTGAATGCTCTCCAGCAGCTCCTTCTCCGAGTCGAACAGCACGCCCGGATTGCATATTACCCGGATGCCGGTGAACGGAGTGAAAGGCGCCACTGCCGGCCCTGCCGGTCCGAAGGCTTCGGTGATCTGCCACCACAGCGTCGTGGCCACGATCAGAATCACGATCAACGTGCCCAGGCTGACCATGACCGCCCGGACCGTCTTCTTGCTGCGCAGCGAGACCTGCAGTCCCAGCATGCAGGCGAAGGCGGCGAAGGCCACCATGATGGCGGCCAGTTCGATCGGCGCTTCGATGCCGGCCACGCCGAACCCCTCTGTTGCAAACAGGTCGTACACCGCGAACACCAGCACGCTGATGGCGGGCACGGCGATCATGGGTGCCACAAAGCTGACCAGTCCACGCAGCTTGCCCCAGACAATGTACTTGCTGGTCAGCGGGGTGGTCAGCAGCAGGTCCATCGCGTTGGACTCTTTCTCCTTGGTCATGGCGGTGGCGGCGGTGTTGGCGGCGATGACCAGCACGATGCCGAACTCGGTCATCACCAGGCCGGACAACCACAACCGCGTCTGGGCGGCACCGAAGCCGTTGCCCTCGGTGGCGTACT
>JANQGB010000893.1 GCA_028277545.1 Phycisphaerae bacterium
GGAGATCATCGCCGCCCTGGGGCTGACCTTGGCTGAACGGATCTGCGCCGACCGCGACGTCACGCCCAGAGAGCTCGCCAGCCAGTAACCCTGCTCAAATGTAGTGCAGACTTTTGCAGGAAAGCCGCCCTCACGCTATCGCCAGCCCGGTTCTACTCTCCAAACTGCGCAACCTGGGCTAGGCCCGGCAGTCATGCCGGGTTGCGGCTGGCATTCGTGGCCGAAGTGCTCGCCACGCTTCCGCCCCGGAAGTGGCGCGGGCAACTGGCCACGGGTGTGGCGACGCGGACGCCGTGGATTCGTGTTTCCAAGACCGGCAGCGCCCCGCGAGGGGCGGCGGATTGCATTCGACAGGAGTGCCGCGCAAATCGCGTTGCGTTTTGTATCCGGATGCTCTCCTGTGCCCCGTCAGGGCACGGACCTTGAACGAGAGCCAATCCTATCCACGAGTTGCGCTGCGCTCCACTCGTGGCTATGCTCCGAGGCCCCTTCTGGGCTGGTTAATAGCAGGACCGATCCAATCACTGGCCTATCCGCCCGTGAACGTCGCGGTAAACTCCGCATAATCGCGCAGGTCAACGCTGCCGTCGCCGTCCAGGTCCATGCACTGGCACTCGGGCGGTATTTCGGCCCCGGGTGTTGAGAGACAACGGCTGAAGACGCGGTAATCGAAGAGGTCCACATCGCCATCGGCGTCGTAATCGGCCGGCGAGACGGGCACCGCCCAGACCTCGATGTCATCGATGTTCCAGCCGGACAGGGGGTAAGCCTCAGCCGAAGCAACTTCGTGTCCCCACCTGACGTACACGTTAGGCTGTCGATCGGCGATCGGCGAGATGTCATAGGCATGCTCGGACCAGGCATCGTCGGCGATGCCGGTACCATCGTTCTGCCAAGTCAGCCAGTGTTCGCCGTTGCGGGATACGCCGAACGAGGAGTAGACGTACGGTGGGTAGTCGGTGTTGAGCCAGCGCTGGTAACGCAGGCTGACCTTGGTGAGCCCGCAACAGTTGAGCGCCGAACTGGTCAGATGATACGGCCCTCCCGGTTCGAGTGAGTAGTCGCCGTTCAGGTTGTAGCCGAACACGTTGCTCCCGGTGGCGCCCGCAGTCGGATCGGGATAGCCGTGCAGTTCGCCGCCCTGCCCCGCCGGCGGCCCGAACTCCCACTGCCCCGTTCTCGACCAGCCCGGGTCCGTGTCAAGGTTGAAGACCAGCTTCGGCGCCGGGGGTACGTGAACGTAGAACTCGACGGCGCGAGTAGTGTCACCTTCGTGGCTCGCGTTGTTGGTGAACTGAACCGCGTCGCGGTATCTGCCGGGGCCCAGTTGGCTGCCGCCCTGGTTGATTGAGGCGGTAACCTGGACCTGAGCTCCTGGGGGCAGAGTTCCGCCGGTGATGCTCAGGTCGAGCCAGGCAGCACTGCTGGAGACCGCGAAGTCGATCGGATCGACCTGGTGGTTGGTGATCGTGTACGCCACCGAATCCGGCCCGAATGGCCCTCCCTCCGGCCCTTCCGGCTGCCAACCGGCCGACGGAGTGACCTGCATGCCGCTGGGGGCGCTGGCCGTGCCCACCACACAAAGTGAGGGATCGCCGAAGACGATCCAGGTCTTGAACATGGCTTGACCGTAGAGGCCGTAGTAATCCATCATCGAGCACGACCCGGCGAAGCAGAGTGTGCCGTAGGTGCTGTATTGGCCGCTGGTGTAGAGCCGTACGAACTCGTCATGAGCCTCCATCGGCGGATACCAGTATTGGCCCATCGAGGAGGCGTAGATGCCGACCGCACCGGTCGGCTCACCGCCGTTGGTCGCCCGCAGCCACGATTCTCCGAAGCAGGTGTAAACGTCGAACTGCCCAGGATTGCAGGCCAGGCTGATGATGATAGGCAGCATGTTATCGTTGGTCAGGGCGTCAACATGGCTGCTTGAGAAGCCCGTCGTGCTCCAGCCCGTCGGGTTGCCGTGGCCGCAGTAGTTCACCATGCCACGGCCTGAGTTAAGCGCTGCGGTCAGGTCGGCGGCAGTGGCGACCGGACCATAGAACTGATCCACCTGGCTGTATCCAGCATCCAGCAGATGGAGCCGCAGATTCTCGAGGTGCTCGTAATCGAACTCGGCGTCGTTGCCCGGCCCCTCGACCGACCCGACGCCCGACGCTCGCCAGAACCAGTCCTGTTCCGTGGCGACCGTCTGTTCGTACTCGATGGTTCGTTCCACCTGCGTATCGACGTCGCCGGCTGTCTCGGCCGAGAATCTGCCCACCATGATATCGGGGTAACTGTCGTCGCCCGCCACCAGGGCGTACATCGGATCGGCCGGGTAGGAGCCGTACAGGGGCGTTGGCACCTGGGCGGCGTCACCAACCAGCAGCACAAAGGCGAGGTCGCGCTCCGGGTCGTCGTAGACCGACTGAATGTAGCTGGCAACATCAGTAGCGCTGGACCCAACGGCAGACATGCCCACCACCGTCGTAGGGATGCCTACGCTGCGTTTATGATCTGCCAGCGGCTGGACGTTCAGGATCCAGGCGTCATACGTCAAGATTAGCAACTCGCCCGTGTCATCCAGCGGCGCGTACCTTCCCTGAGTCTGGTAGTTGACAAAGTGTGCCCGGTAGAGACTCCGGAACGCTCGTTCGATCGTGTTCGGTGCAGCGCTTCTGTTCAGCACGCTCACGCGGCCTGCCCCGGACGGCGAGACTTCGACCGTGATCTCGTCGTAGACTCTCAGGAGGCGTTTAACAGGATTGTATTGGAACGGGTTCACCTCCAGGACCACTCCGCGCCAGTCACGCAGGATGTATGGCTGGCGGAGCGTTGCCACTGCTCCAGGATAGAAGCTGTCAGTCTGGTAGACATCGCCGAAGGTGTAGGGAAGATTCA
>JANQGB010000921.1 GCA_028277545.1 Phycisphaerae bacterium
TCGGGCCTACAGCGGCGGTACGCTGCTCTCCGTCTCCGCCGGCGGGTACGCGGCGGCCAGCCGCAATCATACGGCCGCGTTCTACCAGGCCCTCTTTCCAAGTCCGACCTATGAGACTCAGGGCGCTCCCGGCAAGCACTGGGTGGAAGTGGCGATAAGCCGGTCGCGGGACGTCATCGAGTGGCGGCTCAACGGGATGCTCATCGCCATCCACGCCAACACTTCCGCCTCGCCGGGCACTGTCATGCTCGGCTATATGGACACCTATAACTCCATCGCCAGTCCGGCCGCCGACAACTTCGTCGTCTACGACAACGTGCGCGTCGAAGCACCCGACTGCAACTCGAACGGAGTGGCAGATGTGCAGGACCTGGGCGCGGGCACCAGTCTCGACTGCAACGCCACCGGGGTGCCGGACGAGTGTGAGGACATCAACGGTGGAGACTTCGCCGCTGACGGAGACGTTGACCTCGACGACTTCCAGGCCTTCGCCGATTGCCTCAACGGGCCTGGTGCTCCTCCCGGACCGATGCAGGCGGACTGCGTAGACGCCTGCGTGGCAGCCTTCGATTTCAATGACAACCAGGGCGTGGACCTGGCAGACTTCGCCGAGTTCCAACTGGCCTTCCTCAACGGGGCGTTCCCTGCACGGACACCTGGCGCCCAGACCGGCAGCCAGTTCATCGCCGAGGTGGCGGGTCTTTCTCTGGCGCAGCGGGAGAACCGCATCGTCGAGGAAGTGACTGGCGGCAACGTCCCCGGCTTTCTACGCACGTTCGTGCCGATCGACGTCAGCGCGGTCATCAACGGCGGCACGGTGAACGCAACCTATTACGTTGCGCCCGACTACGTCAGTATTGGCCACGACGCCGAATTTGTGCGGATGCCCATGACACCGCTGATTGCCCAGCCGATAGCCGACGCGTTCGAGTGCCTGCTGCCCACTCGCAGGATGGTCGACGACATCTATGACCAGGCAACTGTCAAGCTGTCGCCGGCTCCGATCAGTCCGGCCACAACCGACATCACGCTGGCCACCACCTTCTACCGGCACCATCAGATGGTCGAAGCCCAGCGGGCAGGCCAGCCGCTGGGCGCCTTGATAGGCGGTATCAAGAAGGACGTGGTCATCACGCCCCAACTGGCCACGCATCCCGGCAAGGTGGCCATATACGGCTGGCACTACCTCAGCGGCGTTCCCATACAGCCGCTCTACCTGGGGCACGTAGACTTCTACGTCGACTACAGCCACGGCATCCGCCTGGTCAGCCAGCGCATGGTGGTGGACGGCTCAGAGATGTCGGTGGCCGACGTGCTTGCCCACCCCGAGCTGCACGTGTTGCTCAGCGATGAAGGCGTGGTTACTGACCCCAGCTACTGATCATTCGGGCTGAATCCACCGCTCATACGTTGCCGGTCCGTAGAACCGGCCGGCCTGCCCCTCGTATCGAGTGGCGAACGTCAGGCCGTGCATGAACCCGTTCTTCTCGACCATTACGGTGTGCAGAATCACGTTGTCCGGGTTGTTCAGCACAATGATGTCGATCCTCCCCTCCAGTGCCCGATGCCGGCTGTATTGCTCCGTGGACTCCTCGGCGAATGCAACGCTGGCGCCGAGATGTTCGAGCATACGGTGCGTCTTGCGATAAGTGCCGCCCGTAGGGCCGACCACGAGCTTGCCGTTGACGCTTACGCGGCGGTCGTCGTAGGCGATCACGCCAAGATGGTGTCGAGGTGAACGCTTCAGCCAGGCGATCAGCTTGCCCGTGTGTCCTTGCTCATCACTGTACCCATAGTTGCTGTCCAGAAACACGATTCGCTCGATCCAGCCCGGGATCGCCTCAACCCGGTTGATATAGCCGAAGATGAGACTGCCGCCGCCGCTGTGACTGGCCAACTCGACCGTGGTGGGGTTGCCGGGTACACGAGCCCGCAGGGTCTCTATCACCTCTGCTATGCGCTGTCCGCTGTCGGCGTGCTGCTGTCGCCAGCGTGGCCAACTCCGGCCGCCCGCCTCCAGGTAGGCAACGACGAGGTTCTCGTCCTTGATGACCTCTCGCAGCCGGCGGGTCTGGGCCCCGATATGTTGGATGAAGAAGTGCCAGTCGACGCCCTCTCGCCGCTGCTTGCCTATGGTCTGGGCGATGGTGTTGCCGTTGGGCAACGCGTAGAGCACCAGCCTGGTTGGCTTACCTGGATCCAGCCGGGTGGCCCGCGGGGCGTTGATGTGAACGCTGACCTCCGGCTCTATGGTCAAATCCAAAATCTGTTCGTCGAAATGCGGACTCCGCTCAAAGCCGGGCAAGCCCACGCCGGTGCCGTCCTGGGCGTCCGCCGTCGCCGGACTGGTGACCAGCAGCATTACTGGCCAGTACCTGGATCGCCTGTTCGTCATGTCAGCACCCCTGGATATCGTTGGCTGCCACGGCTCGTCGCCGCTACCGGGAGCGCCCGGCGCGATCAACCGCCAGGTTGTGTTCCAAGGCCCATGGTATGCGACAGAGAGGTGTGCGCGGAAGCCCTCGCGGTGCAATCTGAGGCTTGGCAGGCGTTCGGATGTGACCCGTGCTACGAGCAAGGCTAGACGCCGCTGCCGGTTGGACAACTCGCGACACGGGGCCAAGAATACCTGACACCGATAAGGCGGGGACCAGGCCAGCAGAGAGGTCCCTTGGAGATGGGTCGAGATAAGAAGAGAAACGCTGGAGGTGCGCAATGCAATCCTATCGATTGGCCGCGGCGGTTGTTGGCTTGTTGCTGATCCCGGTCTGGGCGAAGGGCGCCGATGGCGAGGGGACTGATGCGGCAGAGAAGGAAGTGTCCGCCAAGGCGGCGTCGGTCCACGACTTCACGGTCCAGGGCATCGACGGTAAGCCGGTGAAGCTCGCGCAGTTCGAGGGTGACGTGCTGCTTATCGTTAACGTGGCCTCGAAGTGCGGGCTGACGGAGCGGAACTACGCCAAGCTGCAGCCGCTGTACGAAAAGTACAGGAAA
>JANQGB010000287.1 GCA_028277545.1 Phycisphaerae bacterium
TTGGCACATGTGGGGTCGTTCACCAGGGCGGGATAGCCGGGCTGAACCTCCACCGTGGCGGTGCGGCCGTGAGCGGCCGCGGTTGCCTCCACCACGCGCCGCACACGGCTGCACCGCCACGGTGGAGGTTCAGCCCGGCTATCCCGCCCTGGTGAACGACCCCACATGTGCCAACCTCGTGGCACAAGTGGCCGGCGAGTTGCTGGGGCCCGACGCGGTTATCACCGATCCACCGCCAACCATGGGTGGCGAAGACTTCGCCTTCTTCGCCCGGCGCGTTCCGGCGGCTTTTTATCGCATCGGCATGCGCGCCCCGGATCGGACGGATTATCCGGCGCTGCACAGTCCAAACTTCGACTTCGCCGACGAAATCATCGAACTCGGCGTTCGCCTGCACTGTGAGATCGCCTGGCGCTTCCTTAGTGACCCGCCGCTGTGGCGCTGCGGCTGACGACACGCTTGCCTGATCGCCGTCTGACGCTGGTCCAAGATACAAGAAAGCCGTTTTTTTCGTTGCACGTCCTGGCGGCGACGTGTAATCTCACGCGTGGTTGGAAGGAGCGGGAAGAGGCATCTGCCAAAACACTTCCTCCAATCAGCAGGACGATACTGAAGATTTGCGATCCTGCTACGTTGGTTCCGGGCCGATCGGCCAGAGGCCGGTAGTGGCCTGTCGTTACTGACTCGGCGTGCTCAAGTAAGAAGTAACCGACTTTGCAGGTTCAGTCGGGTGAGTATGCCGTCAGGCAAGTGCGTACCCGAGGTGAGTATCACCTTCGCAGAACAACGAGGCTGAACTCGCGCCGCGGCGCGGGTAATCCATAAGACTCTCTCTCTCCCTCCCAGGTGCGGGTTGCCCTTGTGGCAGTCTTCACCTGGGTCTTTTTTGCGGGGACGCTGCCGGCGACGAACGCAGACTCAGTGATGACACCAGCCTGAACGCCCACCCGCCGAAGGCAGGCCCGACACCGGCAACGGGGCACGATGTCCTGGGACGTGGGCATCGCCGGGGCCAGGCCGGTCTGTGCGGCTGACCGGGGCGCGTGCCTGCGTTGCGAGACACTCTGCACAGACGTCTAATGGCCGCGTCCGAGCCGGCCGACCTCGCCGGCGGTCCGGGCCTGGACGGCTTCATGCTGCTCCAGCAGCGGATCGCCGGCCGGACGTGACTTTGTGGCAGATCTGGAGTGTCAGGTCGCGCCTTTCTTCCCGCACCGGCAAGATGCCGGTGCCACAGTCAGGCAACCGCGACGGCTTCCACCGGCAAGATGCCGGTGCCACAACCGTGTCGGAATGCCGCTGGCGCCGCCCTCAATGAACGCCACCTGCTCCCACCGGCGCAATGACGGTGTAACGGTTCGACGACAGCAACTGCCTGCGCCGGCAAGATGCTGGTGCCACAGTCAGGCAACTGCGACGGCTTCCACCGGCAAGATGCCGGTGCCACATTCTCAACGGCGAGTCTCCGGTGCCACTTTCTCACCGGCGAGATGCCGATGACACACACTCACCGGCGAGATGCCGATGCCACACACTTACCGGCGAGATGCCGGTGCCACATTCTCACCGGCGAGTCGCCGGTGCCACATTGGAGTGCTCGATTGCGGCGATGGGGTTCAGCGGTCGACCGTGATCTGCTGGTTGTCCGACTCGTCCTTGCCGGTCATGGCGTAGCCTTGTTCCTGTCGCTGGTGATTTACCTTCAGCTTCTGCAGGTAGAGGTGGTGAACATCCTCGGCGTTGAGGCCCACGCACTGGGCCAAGCTGACCCAGAAGAAGAGCAAGTCAATGACTTCTACCCGGGCATTCTGCAAATCATGCAAGGCGAAGCGCTTGCCTTCCTTGGCCTCGGCGCACCAGTGTTTCCAGAAAGTACAGTCGCGGAGTTCTTCCAACTCGTTGCTGGCAGCGGCTATATAATCGTTGAGCCATTGGCCGGCCTTTTGGGGGTCGAAGTCGTCGTGGAGGGCCTCTGTGTCAAAGCCGATCCGCTTGTTTAGCTCAGCTTGAAGCTTGAAAATCTCGTCCAACACCGAAACTCTCCTGTCATTTGGGCCCGCGAAGGGACGATAGAAGCTCATTGTAGGGGCTGGCTTGCCGGCCGGCAACGCGGGGCCCAGCCTGCCTGCTCCGCCCACCGGGGACCACTGAGAGTGGTATCCGGGTCGCCTGGTGCAGGAATTGCAGGGGTTGCAACTTGACAGAGTGGCGGGCCGGAGATATCTCCCGGCTAAGAATCGGTGTAACGAGGTTTGTTGTGGCGTCCGCGTGAGGCGCCGCGGCGGCAATGGAGAGCAGCTAAATGGCTAGAAAACTGAAGATTTGCGTAACGGACGAGTGCGTGGGGGATGGACTCTGTGTAGAAGAAGCACCGAAGACCTTTGAAATGAACGACGACAACCTGGCCGTCGTCAAGGAAGGCAAAATCGACGACGAGGAAACCATCCTCAATGCCGCGGAAGCCTGCCCGACTGACGCTATCGTTGTGACCGACGAAGCGACCGGCGAGCAGATCTTTCCCGAGCCATAAAGCCCGCTCGCGCGCCCCGGCACGGCCGCAGTAGGCTGCGCGGGGCGGGCGGCGCATAAGGTGAAGAATAACAGCCGGCCGGTCGTCTCTGACGGTCCGAGCCGGCTGTTTGTGCGCAGCACCCGTGGAACTTTCCGCAGCGTGGTGGTATCCTCACCATTGCGGTCCCCAACATGAGCCGAACAACCGATTATGGATTCCGCGGAATTCCTTACCAAGGTCCGCGCGTCGGACCACTACCGAGACCAGATTGCCGCCATCCGCGAAATACCGGCCAGGTCCGCCCGTTTTCGCGATCCTCGAACCGCACTGCGGCCTGCCATCCGGGATGCGCTGGCAGCGTCCGGTGTTGGGGAGCTATACACGCATCAGGCGGCGGCGATTGATGCCATCGAGAGTGGCCGCGACGTTGTCGTGGTTACGGGGACAGCTTCGGGCAAGACTCTCTGCTACAACGTCCCGGTGCTCAACCGGCTTCTGGACGACCCTGACGCCAGGGCACTCTACATCTTTCCCACCAAAGCGCTGGCCCAGGATCAGGTGGGCGGCCTGCGGCGGTTGCTGGATGCCGATCCCAGGTTGAGCCATATCAACGTCTCGACCTACGACGGCGACACGCCGGCCAGTCGGCGCAAAGCAGCCCGCACGGGTGCCTCCATCATCCTGACCAACCCCGACATGCTGCACAACGCGATCCTCCCGCAGCACGGGCGCTGGTCGCAGGAGGGTTTCTTCAACAACCTGCGCTATGTTGTGATCGACGAGCTGCACACCTACCGCGGCATCTTCGGATCGCACGTGGCGGGCGTGATCCGCCGCCTGCGCCGGGTGTGTCAACCCGAGTGCGGTCCGCTCTTTATCGGGTGCAGTGCCACCATAGCCAACCCGGGCGAGTTGGCCGGCCGGCTCATCGGGCGAGAGGTTAGCGTTATAGACGACGACGGCTCCCCGCGTGGCCGCAAGCTGTTTGTCCTCTGGAACCCGCCGTTTGTCGGCGACGATCAACTCGAACGACGTTCCGCCAACGTCGAGGCCCAGCACCTGATGTGTGACCTGGTGACCGAAGGATGTCAGACCATTACGTTCGCCAAGTCGCGTGTGGCGGCGGAACTGATCTACAAGTATGTGCACGAATCGCTGAGTAAGCGCCGTCGCGGCTTGGCCAAACAGATCCGTCCCTATCGCGGAGGCTACCTGCCTAACGAACGCCGGGAGATAGAGCAGCAGCTCTTCTCCGGCGAGCTGCTCGGCGTATGCAGCACCAACGCCCTGGAACTGGGCATCGACGTCGGCTCGCTCGATGCCGCCTTGATCGTGGGCTTCCCGGGCACGATCTGCAGCACTATCCAGCAGGCGGGGCGGGCAGGTCGCACCCGCGACGACTCGCTCTGTGTGCTGATCGCGTACAACGATCCCATCGACCAGTATCTCATGCGGCACGCGTCGTACTTCTTCGGCCAGTCGCCCGAGCACGCCGCCGTCGATCCCGATAACGAGCGCATCTTCGCCGACCAGATACGCTGCGCCGCCGCCGAATTGCCGGTCTCGCCGGACGACGAAGCCTACTTCGGTCCGGAGGTGGTGGACCGCTGCCGGAAACTGGCCAAGGCGCAAACGCAGGACGAGTTCTGGTACTGTTTCGAATCAGGAGACACTTACCGCTACCAGCTCAGGAGCGGCGCCCTGCCGCACCACAGCGTGGACCTGCGCATGGTAGGTCACGAGACCTTCAGTATCGTGGACGCCACACCGGGTAACGAAGCCACCGTGATCGGGCAGATCGACTCGATCTCCGCGCCGGAACTGGTCTATCCCCACGCCATCTACCTGCACGAAGGCGTCAACTACTTCGTGCGGGAGCTGGATTACGACGGCAAAGTGGCCCGCGTCGAGCGTACGGACGTGGACTACTACACGCAGGTCATGCTCTCTTCGGGGGCCCGCATCCTGAGCACCGATCGGCAGGAGCCCATCAACGGCGGGACCAGGTTCTTTGGCAAGCTGGATGTTTCCTGGCAGTCGGTGGCCTTCAAGAAGATCAAGTACTACTCGCTGGAGAACATCGGGCAGGAAACGCTGGACCTCCCGCCGCTGAACATTCCTACCACGGGTCTGTGGGCCGTCCCGCCGCAGGAGGTGATGAACCAGCTCTCGCGTGCAGAACACAAGCCCGTAGAGGGCCTGGTGGGGGTTCGCAACCTGCTGCTGGTTACGCTGCCCATGCTGGCCATGTGCGACCGCCGCGACGTGTCGGGCCTGGTGGACTCGTCGAACCTGGGCACACCGGCCATGTTCGTCTACGACCGCTACGTGGGCGGCCTGGGCTATTCCGAAAAGGGCTTCGACTTCTTCGGCGACCTGCTGACCTTCTGCCGCGAACTGGTCGAGGAGTGCCCCTGCGACCAGGGCTGCCCGAGCTGCGTCGGCCTGGCCAACCTGCGGCCGCCGCTGCACCACGACCCCGACCTGGGGCAGGGCTACGCCATTCCCAACAAGGACGCCACCAGGCTGCTGCTGCAGTTGTGGCTTGATTCGTAGGGGTTCGCCAGATGTGCAGTTCGGGTCAACTCGCGCGTCGGGCGCCGTGCTGGTACCCTTCCCCACCCCTGCTTCGCAGGGATGGGGCACCCGGGCCGGCGGGCTATGGGAGCGGATTCGCCTGACCTACCGATAAGGTGACATCCTCCGCCCCTTCGGGGCGGTGAATGTTCGGGCGTGGTCTATCCACGGGTTCCACTTCGTTCCACCCGTGGCCAGCCTCCCTCGCCCCTGTCGGGGCGTAGGTGTTGCGGCTTGATTCCCCACCCCTGCTTTGCAGGGATGGGGCACACGGAGTCACGCGGTTACTGCGGCGGGTGCGCTTGCGGATGTCGCGGCGGGTGTGCTTGGCGTCGTCACTGCCGGGCGATGACACCGTCAAGCGGAATCGTGATCGGGGCGCGTCTGGCGGCACTTCCTGGCGCGGTTACACCCTTACGCTCATCCACTTTCCGCGTGCGAAGCGGATGGCCAGTAAAGCGGCCCGTACGACAAAGTCGCAGCACATGGCCAGCCAGGCCGCGAACAGTCCTCCCTGGAGGACAATGCCGAAGAAGTAGGCCAGCGGCAGTCGCACCAGCGTCTGTCCCAGGACGGTAATGAGCAACGGGTAGCGCGTGTCACCTGAGCCGCGTAGTGCGCCGGCATAAACCACGGCAAGTGCCAGCATGGGCTGGAAGCAGGCTACCATCCTGAACGGAGGGATACCTACCTGACGGACTATGGTCTCTTTGTGCAGTAGGCCGAAGATGGGGCCGGCAGCTACGAAGAACAGTACGCCGACAGCGGCCGCCAGCAGGCCGCACTGCAGCGCGGCCTCGTGACCGGCGCGCCGGGCGCGGTTCGGCTGGTCGGCGCCCAGGTTCTGACCGATCATCGTTGCAGCGGCCGCGGCCCAGGCCGCGGCGGGCAGGTAGGTCAGGGCTTCGAGTCGCACGCCGACCATGTGCGCG
>JANQGB010001204.1 GCA_028277545.1 Phycisphaerae bacterium
GGATGGCTCCAGCGGTCGAACCAGCCAGCGGCGAAGTCGAACAGAAAGACATCGCCGCGTGATGTATCGCAGACATACAGCTTGCCGTCCGCGGCGGCCAGACCGTAGGGCTTGACCAGGTCGCTGCTCGACACCGGCGAGCCGCCGAAGAGTCTCCGCCAGAGCCCGCCGCCCGACGAACTGAAATCTCCGCCGCCCACGAACGAACGCAGATACTGCACGCGCGGCGTGTGCGGTGCTGGGGGATACACAGGGCCGTACTCGACCCCCCGCCGCAGCGGCTGACGACATCCGCCGAGCCAGGCTGTCGAGCAGAGGACCAGCGCCGCCAGAATCGCGGTTGTCCTCCGACGGTGACACGGTGCGTCTGTCTGCAACACTTTCACTAGTCGGCCGCCTCAAAGACGATGGCAGGAAGTGCAAAGCTGACTCTCGTCGTTCGGCATCACCAGCATGTAGGGCAGGTTGTAGGTGTCGTGCGGATCGTGGCAACTGCTGCACTCGACCCGCCCGTTGAAGAGTTGGATGCGATCACCGCGCCCCATGCGCGACGCCGGCTGATACTCGCGATCGCCGGTCGGATAGCGCACGCCGACGGGGTGATCAGTCCGCAGATCGCCCTTGGCTCCGATGCGAGACCGGGCGGGCATCGTCAGGCCGGCCGTCTCGTCGCCAAAGGTATCTCTGGCAGTGCTACCATCGTGACAGCTCAGGCATTTGCGACTGATCGGTCCGGGGCGACCGCGCTCGGCGGGCGGCTCCTGGCGGATAGTGGAGGGCCCACCCCATTTGGGCGTCTTGGGCTCGTCCGCCCGATGCGGCACATGACAGGCCGCACACGCACTGCCCCCGCTCCACTCAGCCTTGGAAAAATCATGCTTGGACCCGCGCAGTTCCGCCCTGCCGGGCGAGGCCGGCAGCAGCCAGATGGCCATG
Source organism: Phycisphaerae bacterium (assembly GCA_028277545.1). Classification (GTDB taxonomy): domain Bacteria; phylum Planctomycetota; class Phycisphaerae; order UBA1845; family UBA1845; genus JANQGB01. Next base: position 937 of record JANQGB010001204.1, read on the forward strand.
GCCAACGCGACACCAGCCAAAGCGCCAGCCGACAGCGCCCGCCGCCTGCGCACAAGAACCACCCTCTCGGATCGCTTCATGGGACGTGCCTCCCGGTGAAAGTCCACCGCGCCAGACTTACCACGCCACACGACCGCGGATTGTCGCCGCGCCAAGGAGTACATGCAAGCGCCGATCCGGATTTCGGAACGCCTCGAACTCGACGCAGGGCGCCCATGCAGCCAAGCGCGGGGCCGCCGCGGACGTGAGAACCGCAAGTGTCAGTCTATCCACGGTTCGGCAGGATAGAGCCCTCAAACAGCCAGTCGCAGTGCTCTCTGTGACCTCTGTGGCCAGGAAAGAGCAGTGGCCGCAGGCTGTTGTTGTGTTGTTCAGCCACAGAGTACAAAGAGAATACGGAGGACCCCAGGCGCGCCCGTCACGAAGTGTGCGACAATCGCCGAGTAAAACCCCCGCACATGCCAGGAACAGAACTTCTCGGTGCTCTCTGTGACCCCTGTGGCCAGGATAGAGCAGTGGCCTTAGGCTGTTGTTGTCTTGTTCAGCCAAAGAGTACAAAGAGAATACGGAGGGCCCCAGGCGCGCCAGTCACGAAGTGTGCGACAATCGCCGAGTAAAACCCCCGCACATCCCATGAACAGGACTTCTCGGTGCTCTCTGTGACCTCTGTGGCCAGGATAGAGCAGTTGCCGTAGGCTGTTGTTGTCTTGTTCAGCCACAGAGTACAAAGAGATCACGGAGAGCTATATGGGCGACGACCTGACAGGCGAAATCATCGGCGCCGCCGTTGAAGTCCATCGAGTTCTCGGCCCCGGCCTGCTGGAGAACATCTACGAAGAGGCGCTCTGTCACGAGCTATCGCTCAGAGGCATCAGCGTCCGGCGGCAGGTGGACGTGGACGTAATGTACAAGGGGCTGGAGATCAGGGGCCAACGCCTGGATATTCTGGTCGAGGGCGAAGTCATCGTGGAACTCAAGAGCGTAAGCCGACTGCCGGACGTGGCCCTGGCTCAGACCCTGTCCTACCTGAAGGCCACGGGACTCAAGCGAGCCCTGCTGATCAACTTCGGCGAAAAGCGCCTGGTGGACGGAATCAAGCGGATATCACTGTAGCCGCGGTGGCCTGGATCTGTCTGTTTAATAGCCACAGAGGACACAGCGAGCACAGAGTTGTTTCTTTGATGTCTGCTGTGCCACGTAGGTCGACGGCCGATCCACTTCCCACGACAAGGCTGGCGCGTAGATTCGCTCGCATTGCCAGCAACCTGGCGTGTACGCGCCCCGCCGGTCGTGAGGTTACCCCCACTGGCAAAAACGGCAAGAACGCGGCAGCGACGTACGCGTGACAGCAGCCGTTTGTCGCGTGCATGCACCAGGGTGCCGTTCCCACTGGCACCGCCACGCCATCGCATACCGGCTACCCAGTAGTTCTCAGTGCCCTCTGTGCCCTCTGTGGCTAAGCAAAGGCAGTTTCTCGAAGCGTCAGCTACCGATTCCCCCCGAAGTTGTTGCCGTAGATCACGTAGACGTCACCCGAGTCCGGCCGGCGGCCGGTTGAGGGGTCGGTGCCCGGATCGTCGGGGTCCTGCGGCAGCGACTCGTCGGTGAAGTCGGCCCTCGTATTGCCGATGGCGATGTCGGTGAAGCCATCGTTGTTGATGTCACCCAGGAATCCGACCCGCTCGGGCGGGGCCTCGCTGGGTCGGCCGGCCACGTAGGGGCTGACGAAGACGATGCCCGGCAACTGGTCACTGCCGACCAGGGACAGGCTGAATTTGCCGTTGGTCAGGTGCGGTCCGCCGAAGATCAGGTAGACGACGCCGAGCCGCTCCTGGCCGCTGCTGTCTACCCAGAGGCGGCCCGGCGCGGCGATGAGGATGTCATCGAACCCGTCCTGGTTGAAGTCACCGGCACTGGCCACGTCGGTGCCGGCCCGCTCGCCCGCCGTGCTGCCCCAGAACTGGGCACCGGCCAGGTCGCTGGTGGCGATCTGCGAGATGTCCCGGTCACCGTCGATGGTCACCCCGCCGAAGATGATGCCCACAAACCCGTTGTCCACCGGACAGCAGTCGTCCTCGTCGTCCTGGAGGCACTCCAGGACGAGCCTGTCCGCATCATCCACCATGCGGTCGTTGTTGTAGTCGAAGGCCTTGCAGTCGTCGTCCAGGAAGGCTTCACGACCGTCGCAGGTCTCGAAGTTGGCGGTACTCAGGTCGTTGTCGTCCACATCGCCGTCGCCATCGAAGTCGGCGGCGCACGTGGCCCGGGCCACCCCGCCGAAGTCGGCCGCGGCCGACGCGATCACGATGTCCGCGATACGGTCGCCGTTGACGTCGCCCAGGCGCTCCTGTCGCAAGCCGATCTGATCGTTCGGGCTGTCGCCCCGCACCCGCAGCATGGGCGGGCGGGTCAGCGGGTTGTCCGCCAGACTGAGATCGTAGTCACCCACCGGCACCCGGCCATAGATTACGTACGACGCCCCGGCGTCGTCACCAGCCGAGGAGTCATTAAACGGAGCACCCGCCATTATGTCCGGCACGCCGTCAAGATTGAAGTCACCCGCGTGGCGTCCGCCACTCAGGAAATCACGGGGGTTCTCTGCGAAGACCTCGAAGCTGCCGCGTGGGATGAAGAATGCTCGTGGACTCGGGTCCTGGATCGAGCAGGATGGCGCCTGGCCAAGGACTCTCAACTGATGATCATTGGCTGGAATTGAGGCGCAACCCTCCTCGCCGGTTTTATCTCTAAAGAAGTCGACCCCATAATCTGAGCCGGGTATCACAATTATGCTGCCTGTGTAGGCCCGACTGTTCAAATGCGTGGAAAACGGAGTGAATCCACCGTTCTCCAGGTCAACGATGTCCTGCTCGTTGTTCGGCGCCGAGATGATAATCTCGTCGACTTGATCGTTATCCATGTCGGGAATCGAGTCAACCTGCCAGCCAAAGAGGGCCTCCAGCGGTGGCTGGTCAAGAAGCAGGTGATCGATCCAGTCGTACGCCCCGACTTGGAAGCGATTGCCCGACAGTCGGCCTCCTTCCTCGCCTTCTGCGCGCTGAGTCACCAACCCGTCGAACAACAGGAGACCGTTCTCCTGCCCCACTAGTTCCAGCGAGACCACCGTGGATTCCAGTCGGTCGGGATTCAAGACTCCATCGTTATCGCGGTTGTCGCTATGGACGACGGGAACAAAACCGAGCGCCTCCACTAGAGCGTCGTCTTCGTCGTCCTCGTCAGCCACGTTGTTGACCAGGACGTCGGGGTAACAGCCCAGTGCGCCGGTGAACCGGGCTCGTTGGTAGGTGATCGTGAGCGTGGGACGGTCGTCGGTCACCTGGCTGAATTCACTGGAGCGGAGGCGCATGTTGTCATCGCCGCCTTCCGCCGGCACAAGTATCAGCAGTACGTCGTTGCCGACGTCAGTGAGTTCCCCATCCACGAGTTTCTGAATGAGCGGCGTAATGTCCACGTCCGTGGACTCACCGGCGTTACCGCCTACGGAGCCCAGTTCCTCCTCGTCGTAGTCAATGTCCTCATCATCACCAGGATCCCCGGGCTCCGGTTCGTCACCACCAACAGCGAAGTTGTTGAATGTCACGCTGGATTCAGTGAACTCGGTCAAGCACTCGTGAATCGAGGCGTCCTCGCCGGAGTTCACGACACGGAATTCAAGCGAGGCACTTAGCTCCGTGACCGCCGAGGCACTGTCCGGAATCTCGTCCAGCAACCCACGCAGGCGAATGAGGGTCCACATACGCTCGCCCGGCCCGTCGTTATCCCACTCCAGGTCCAGTTCACCACCGAAGTTCTGGTTGGGCCGAGCGCTGTCGATAAAGGTGTCCTCGAAGCCGCTGAAGACACCTGAGAACGGATCCTCGTTTCCGATCGTCGTCTCGCTGAAACCCTGTCGCAGTACAATCTCGACCTCGACCGTATCGTCACGCTCGGGAGGATTGTCTGCCGGGTCGTCGTCACGGGCCTGGAAGACGCCATCCACGTGCGCTAAGCCGAAGACCAAGTCCGGACGACCGTCACCGTTCAAGTCACCAATAGTAGCGACATCGGTGATTCCTTCGGTCCGTGGATTGCTGACCAGTCCCGCAAACTCCGCATCATCTCTAAACCGCACCGGCGGCGCTTCAAAGATCACACCGGGAATGTCGGTACTGGTGCTGTTGACATTGATGAATCCGCCGAATCGCGTCTGGTCCAGGCCGTAGATCAGGTAGGCTTCGCCGATGTTGCCGAAGTTGCGCGGGTTGCCGAACTGAGCCACCAGCAGCATATCGTCCACGCCGTCGGCGTCGAAGTCGCGGGCGGTGATCATCCGCGAACCGAGATTGGCGCCGGGGTTGAAACCCC
>JANQGB010001230.1 GCA_028277545.1 Phycisphaerae bacterium
TCATGAAGCGCTGGGCGACGATCTTCGCCAAGGTTCGCGTGGTGGCCGAGAGCCATCCCCCGGTCTTCTGGAGGTTCCTGCGCTGGCTGCTGGTGCGCAACGCGGCCCGCAACTGGGGCTGCCGCTTCCCGTCGGTGCGCAAGGCGATGGTGCGCCTGGGCGAGCGACCCATCTTCCTGATCCACGGCGAGAAGGACAGCTTCATCCCGGTTGCCCAGTCGCAGATGCTCTATGACCTGGCGCTGGGTCCCAAGTACCTGTGGATCGTGCCAGGCGCCCGTCACAACCAGTCCGCCCTGGTCCAGCCGGACCAGTACGCCGACCGCATAGTCCGTTTCTTCGACCAGCACCTGGCCGGCCAGACGGACGCGCCGCTGCCCGAAGGCCAACTCAGCGACCTGACCCATCCGCTGGCCCCCGGCGGAACCGCCGGGAAGGCAGCCCCGGCCGGGTGACTGCTGCTTGCCGCCGAAGGACAGGCATAACACGTGCATCGTAACGTACACAGCACCGGTGCTTGTCGGTGGCACTGAGATCTTGCCGGTGCACAGCCAGGCGGCAGGACCGTGTCGCCCTCGGGAATCCCGCCAGACCGATAACTCTGTAACCGCACCCAGTGTGGTCACGATTTTACCAGTGGGTGCCAGCCACTGGCGCCGCCATGTATGGGCGGCGGCGCGAGGCCACGGTTGGATCGCACGGAGCCCGTGGATACGCCCAAATGCCAGAGCCTTACAGCCCCGAAGAGGCGGAGGACGGCACGCCGTCTGTGCGTCTGGCGGTTCTCGTGGGGCCACGCCGGTCGACTATTCTCCTGTGCCCCTACCGGGGCACAAGGACACGTGGGCGCTAGATCTTTCCACGGGTTCCGCTGCGCTCCACCCGTGGCTATGCGCCTGCGGCCCTCCGGGCCGCCAGGGTTTGGATATCGGGCACCTTTGCGAGCATGGGATGGGCCTGGTTGCATCCAGCCTGTGCTGGCAGCGGCAAGATTCAGGTTACGCATATCCTGATCTTGAACTGCTGGTGCGCGGCTCCTGGGGTTATCCGTCGACTACGTCCGTATGTTGACTTGTTGGGCGGCAGGTTCCTGGGGCAATCCGCCGGGCTGCGTCTGTATCTTGGCTTGCTGCGGACCGGCTCCCGCGCTAATCGGCCGGGTCATGTTAACCGCCGATGATCTCGTCGAAATCACCGCCCCCCATGCCCGAGTTATGAGTGCGCCTGGCCCGGATCAGCAGCAGCAGGAACCCGCCGAAGATGAAAGCCAGTCCGGAGACGGCGCCGACCACTTTCCAGAATGTCACTGCGAGCATGGTGCGTCTCCCTGCCGCGAGCCGCGTGGTGTCCGCTCGCCCCGGCTTACAGGCGCGCCGCCACCACCAGGAGCAGCTCGACCGGTCTCACACCATCGTGCCATCTTCGACCTCAAGATTCAAACGCCCGGCATGGGCGCCGGGGTTGCTGGACGAGGCGTCGCTAACATCTTGGCCGGACGCCCACCGCCTCAGGGCGGATCGCGTGGCCCGGCTCCTCATGTCACGCAGCCGCCTCTCATCAGCTTGAAGAAGTCGGCGAAGAGATACGCGGAGTCGTGGGGGCCGGGGGCTGCCTCCGGATGGTATTGCACCGCGAGTATGGGCTCACTGGCATGGGCGAAGCCCTCGACGCTCCCGTCGTTCAGGCTGCGGTGGGTGAGCACCGCCCCACATCGCTTGAGCGAGTCCTCGGTAACCGCAAACCCATGGTTCTGGCTGGTGATCTCCACTCTTCCGGTGGACAGATTCTGTACCGGATGGTTCACGCCGTGGTGACCAAACTTGAGCTTCTTCGTTTCAGCACCCAGGGCCAGTGACAGAAGCTGGTGTCCGAGGCATATCCCGAACAGCGGTACCTTGCCGATCAGCTTCTTCAGCGTGGCGATGGTCTCCACCACCGGCTGCGGGTCGCCGGGGCCGTTACAGACCAGGACACCGTCCGGCTTGCGCTCCAGAACGTCCTCCGCAGACGTGGCGAAGGGCACTACCTGCGTCACCGCGCCGCGGGAGACCAGGTATCGCAGAATGTTACTCTTGGCGCCGCAGTCGATTACGACGACGGCAGGTGCGGTCGTGTGCGGTCCGGCGGGGGTGCCGGCGGAGTCGGGCAGCCCTTCCGTCCATCCGGCAGGCGCGGGCCGGGATACCTGGTCGGCCAGCTTGCGGCCGACCATCACGGGAGAGGCTGTCGCCGCGTCGATCAACTGCCGCTCGTCGCTTATCTCGGTGGAGATCACGCCGCGCAGCGAACCATGCTGGCGCAGGCGGCGGGTCAGGGCCCGCGTGTCGATACCCTCAATGGCGATGATGTCGTTCTTCTGGAGGTAGTGCCCCAGTCCGTCATCCGCCCGCCAGTTGGCGTAACGCCGGGCCACCTCGCGGACCACGAAGCCGGACAGGTGTACGGCCCCCGACTCGCAATCCTCCGTGTTGATGCCGTAGTTGCCGATCATGGGGGCGGTCATGGTGACGATCTGGCCGCAGTATGACGGGTCGGTCAGCACTTCCTGGTAGCCGGCCATGGCGGTGTTGAAGACTACTTCACCGGTAGCGGTGCCCGGCGCACCAACGCTGTGCCCGGAGAACACCGTACCGTCTTCGAGTGCCAGCTTGCAGATCATGCCGGTCGTCCCCGCTCCACGTAGTCCTGCACGGCCGCTACGCCCCAATCCCCGCGCTGAAGCTCGCGAATGGCGTTGACCGCCGCCCGGGCGCCGGCCAGGGTGGTGATCAGCGGAATCCGCTCCTGAACGCAGGCCGCCCGCCAGCGACCTTCCTCCCAGGCGGCGCCCTTGTGAATCGGCGTGTTGATCAGCATGGCCAACTTGCGCTCGTGGATCAGGTCGAGCAGGAAGGGGTACTGGTCGCCCACACTCTTGGACACGACGCCCGAGGGCACGCCGCCTTCTTTGAGTGCCAGGTGCGTGCCGATGGTGGACACGATCTCGAAGCCCATGTTGTGCAACTGGCGGGCGATGGAGACCACCCGCGGCTTGTCCGGGTCGTTGGTGCTGACCAGCACCGTGCCATCGGTGGGCAGGTTCATGCCCGCCGCCCGCATGGCCTTGGCAAAAGCGGTGGGGT
>JANQGB010001233.1 GCA_028277545.1 Phycisphaerae bacterium
GCCGAGTCCCTGTTGGCTCCAGATCCCGCCCAGCAGTCTTCCTGGTCTCCGACCCGTCGGCGTCGAAAGCCGGCGCGGCAGTTCAACAAGGACCTGCGGGCAGCCGCGCTCGACATTGGGCGGTCGCCGGCCGCGGCGGCCGAGCTCAGTGAACCACAGAGCGAGAGTAGCCGGGAGCGCCGGATCGTCCTCGCCGCGATGACCGGGGATTGGGAACAACTGGAGACGCTGCTGCCGGAACAACTGGAGGCCCGCCCCTACGACCCGATGCTGTGGTCACTGTGGGCCAATACGCTGGAACGAAAGGGAGACTGGCGGGGCACGGCCGAGGCACTGGAGTACCTGCGCCGCCTCAGACGAACGACGATAGGGGATCATCGCAATCGACTGAAGCTGGTTCTGGCGGGCAAACATGTCAGAGACGCAGCTGCGGGCACGCGGGAGGCTGAGGCCACGGTTATGGCGCAGAGTTCACGTGGTGGCAGCGCGAGCTACAGTAGCGTGTACCAATACTACGGATCATCCTGGTCTCGCGGAGCCGATGCGGGCACCTCGCGACTCGCCGCGCTGTATGTCAGGCTGGAGGAGTTTGAGAAGGCCGAGAGGCTGTACCTGCTAACCGGTGATCGGCGTACGCCCGTCTCTGTCCTGCCGCGCGTAGCGGAGTTGATGTGGCTGCAAGGCGCGAAGGAGCGAGCCGTCGAACTCATGCGCCTGGCGATGGTCATGTCGCGCGATGCGGCCTTGCTGTCCCAATACGCTAGCCTGCTGACTGACCTCGGACGCACCGAGGAGGCGGTGGACTTGCTGGTACGTGCCTATAGCAGTCATCACTCTGACAGTAGGCAAAGCCCGTTTGCCATGATGTACGGAGGGTATGCCAGGCAGAACCGCGGGAGATTCGAGGACCGTCGGGAGGAAGCATATGCCGCCGCGCTCTACGAGATCGTGGAGCGTAAGGGGAGGCTCGACTCCTTGCTAGCCAAACTGAAGGCACGCGCAGCGGATGCGCCGGCCGACGGGCAGTTACCCAAGCTGCTGTTCAGCCTGCTGCGCCGTGATGGGCGCTGGGCTGAAGCGGCCGAGTCGCTGGCGACATTGCAGAAGGCCCACCCACAGAACCGGGCTCTGGCGGCACAGCGGCTGGATGTGAGTCTGCAACTGGGGGACTGGAGCGAAGCTCTGGCGGTACTGACAGAGTTGAGAGAAACGGGCTCGGAGTCGGCGTCCCAACTGTGCATCCAGGAGGCCTTCGTCCGCCTGATGCAGGGTGATGTTCAGGCGGCGCTTCGCTCTATCGAGCCGCTGCTGGAGGCGTCGAGCGTGGTGTCTGACGGCGTTGCCCCAGCACAGGTCGCCACGATTCTGGCAGTCTGCGGTGAGCACGACCGGTTGATCGAGTACCTGCAGGAGACGCACCAGCGAGAGGCGCTGGATCAACCCGGGCGCCTTACGCTCTGGCGGGCACTCCAAGTTGAGCAGCAGTGGAAGCAGGCTGCCCAGTTGGCACTCGATGAGTTCTGGAAGCAACCAGAAGCGCTCCACGAGACCAGTGAGTGGTACGGCGCCCTGGTGGTTACCGTAAACGGTGCCAGGCTAAATGGCCAGAGCATCGGGCCGAGAGAGATTCGTCTCGAGGATGCTGCCCTGCTGAACCTGGTGAGTGAGGGGCCATCGACCGCGAAGACAGAGTTCGCGAGGCTCGTAGAGGAGCAACCGGGGAATCTCAACGCTCGGCGAGGGTTGGTCTTCGCCGCGGCGCTCGACCACGATCAGACCTTGGCCATCGAGGCCAATGAGCAGCTAATCGAGTGGCTCAAGCCCAGGCGCCCCGAGGTGTGGCATCCCACCCCGGCACGGTCTCTGGGCGAGCGGGCCGGAATGGTGCTGAACCTTCTGAAGAGTAGCGACGTTGATTCCTCCACCGTGCTCGGCATGTCAATGTCATTTGACAGCCTTCTGCAGCAGGTGATTGGTGGTCAGCAGTTCGAGGAGCCGTCGCAGTCCGTGACCTATGAGGCACTGTGGAATTCGCATCAGAAGCTGCAGGGCAAGTTGCTCCTTGGCTGCGGAGAGACGGATCGGTTCATCGATCTCGCACGAGCCCAGGGCGCGTATGCCGATGCGCTGGCCCAGCGTCCCGATGAATCGAATCGCGGACGACGGGCCTACTATCAGAACCCCTTTGGCAGCGGATCGTATATCTACGGTGTTCCGGATCAATCTGGGCGCGATCGCCCCTTCGACTCGGACTGGCGCGCTGCCACGCAGTCAGCATTGGCCCGTCATTCATTGTTGGAACCGTTGGCTGCCCGCTACCGGCAGCTTGGCACGAGAGTGCCGATCGTAGATTGGGACACGCTCAGTGGTCTGGAGGCTGCGCTAGGGCGTCACGACGAGGCACAAGTCTGGCGTCGCAAACTGGTGGACGCCGAGTATGCCAACCTGCAGGCTACGGACGGACCTCAGGCAAACTCGGAGACAAGTCGGGGCAGTCGCTGGCGACGATATGGACAGTCCACCTCGGAGCAAACCAAGACCTTGCGATCGGCACTTCGAGTAAGCCTACGCCACGCTCACGACCCGCCAGGAAAGCCAGACCCGTCCCCGCTATCGGGTCGTCCGAATGAGCTTTGGGAATTGGCCCTGATAGATACCGAGGCTGAGGCCCAACTCCTGCAGGTGGCGGGTAGACTGGGGCCGGGTTGGGGGCAGTCCAAGTCGCTGATACAGGTCATCTCTTACTACCGCGCCAAGAAAAGACCGCAGGCCGTTATCCAACTCCTGGATCGTGTGTTCAGTGGGGACGAGTTGCTCCAGTCACGGCGGCTCTCGGACTACTTGCGGGCCTGTTTCGAGGTCGGGGAAACGGCGCGCGTAGAGCAGGTGCTCGAAGCGGCAATCGACCATAGTTCTGCGCTGGCCGACCACGTGTTGCTAGCGCGCCTGGTACTCCTGCGTCATCAGAATAGAGACACCGAAGCCGATGAACTGGAGCAGGCGCTGGTCGCTCGCTGCCAGCCGGAGGCGCAGAACCCGCACTGCCTGGACCCTGGTCTGGTTGCGGGTGTACCACGGCGATCTCCTGACGCGCGTGACTGGGCGCGGCGTACAGGATACTCCTTGCAGAGGTCGGGATTGCGCCCGCCCCCCAGCAACGGGTACTGGAACAACGAACTGGCCACGGTAGAGTCGCTCGCAGACGCGCTCGGAGTGCAGTACCAGCCGGACAACGGCGATGAGAGGATGTCGCTGAAGCGCTTGCGTGAGCGGTATCATGGGCACCGTCTTTTCGGACACGCTGCCCGCATGGCGGAAGCAGAGCTGGCCCAGGGCGGGCTGGGCCGGGCCGAACGGCTGGGGCTGATGAGAGAGCGGGCGAAGTTGCTCGCTCTGGCAGGTGACAGCGCCGCGGCCCGCTCCGTCGCCGAAGAAATGGTTGATCTGTTGAAGGAGATGGCCCGCCGGCTGCCAGCGGACCCCTGGCCACATCACCAACTTGCCTCCGTCTTTGCCTCCGAGGCGTGGGGGCCGGATTATACCCAGGCGATTGAGGCCCTAGAGCGCGCCAGAGCGTTGGATCCGGGGTATGATGCACTTGGTGGGCAGAGAGCACGGTATCTCTTTGAATTGGGCCGCTACGAGGCTGCCTGGGAGGCTTACGAACGCATCCTGACTGGGGGCGATCTGTCGGAAGCGTCGGTAGAGATGCTCTATCGGGCAGGCATTTCCGCCTGCCATGCTGATCGGCCCGAGGCCGGCGGGCGATTTGTCCGCCAGGCGCTATGGTGCGATCCGCTGCACACGCTGGCAGCGGCTGCACGGGAGCTGAATCATGACTGATGCGAGTCCGTCACGGGAACTAGGTCTGCTCTTGTCGCGCCTGCGGCGGCGACAGCGACGGTTACAGACCGTCGTCTTCACGGTTCGCGGTGTGTTCTACGGCATTGCCGGGGCGGCCGTCGTGGGCGGAGTCGGTGCCATCGCTGATGCGGAATGGGTGCAGCACAGGTCCTGGCTGCCGTTGCTCTGCGTGCCTCTTGGCGTGCTTCTCGGGTCGCTCGCCGGCCTGTTTCGTGGCATCGATGGGCTGCGATTGGCCCGGGCGTTGGACCGGGCCAGCGCCAGTGACGATCGGTTTGCCAGTGCCCTGCAACTAACGACTCATCACCGCGCAGCTCGCGTGCGACTCTTGGCCCGAGATGCGCTCAACGTCGTGCGCTTCACGCCGACAAAACTTGCCCTGCCACTTCGGTATCCGTGGGAGCTGAAGTGGTTGCCGGTGCCGCTGGTCGTGCTGGCAGGCGTCTTCTGGCTGGCACCAACGACTCAAGTAATAGCCCGCCCGGCCGACCTGCCGGAGGTGAGTGACCAAGAGTGGCTTGAGCTTGAGGGTGAGTTCCGCAGGCAACTCGATCAGCTTCCAGAGCCGGAGACTCCCGAAGATCGCGAAATGTCCGACAAGTTGGAGGAACTCGCATCGCTACTGAAGGAGAAGCCGGACAAGAGAGCCGTTCTGGCACATCTTGCCAGACTGCGCGAGGAGCTAAAGCGGCAGCAAGAGGCAAATGGCACTCGCAACATCTCGATGCGGCAGGCTGCCCAACAGGTCCGTCACAGCAGTGTGTTACAGTCGTTCGCTTCCTTGCTGCGTCAGGGAGGATATCAGAAAGCGGCCGAGGAGCTTCGCAGGCTGGCAGACCAATTGCGCAAGAACGAACTGCGACTTAACGCGGACGACTTCGAGGCCTTGGCCACGGATTTCGACCGACTGTCCACGCACCTGGCCGAGCACGAACAG
>JANQGB010001328.1 GCA_028277545.1 Phycisphaerae bacterium
AGTGGGATATCCTGGTTCGCCCCGTGTGAGCTGGTAACTTTATTTCGTCAAATCACCTTAAGCCCTAAGTGGCGCGGAGACGTGACACGTGATGGGACGGGGGCCTGCAGACGAAGCCGTAGTAATCGTAAAGCCCGGTGCCTGTGATCCGGCGGTGACGTCGGTGAGGGTAAAACACCGGATCAGCGGCGAATGGCACTGAGATAAGCCCAAGCGCTTGACTCGGCTGAGAAATTAATGGGGGCTGGCTGACCCGGATGGTAAGCTGGAGGTTGCAACACCGCAGCCACCACCCGAGGAGCCAGCCACCATGCATCCTAGCCATCGCCCTGCGACGGGGCAACAGCGACGTATCCGTGAGTATGTAGGCAGCGCGGATGCCTACGCGATGTTCAATCTGCTGACCGGGCCGCAGCTGTTGGAGCGGGTCGAGGCGTTGTTGCCAAATCACCGCGAGCGACTGTTTCCGCCCACCGAGACCCTGTCGCTGTTTCTTGCTCAGGCGCTTTCGGCGGACGGTAGTTGCCAACAGGTCGTCAACGACGCCATGGTCAAGCGCGTGATCGCTGGCATGAAGCCGGGCAGTACCGACACCGGGGGCTACTGCAAAGCGCGCGCTCGTCTGCCAACGAGCCTGGTCTCGACGCTGGCGCGCGATGTCGGCGAGATCCTCGTCAAGGGGGCCCCGTCGTGGTGGCACTGGCGGGGTCGTCCGGTGCGACTGGTCGACGGCACCACGGTGAGCTTGCCCGACACGCAAGAGAATCAGGCCGCGTTCCCCCAGCCGAGCAGCCAGCAGCCGGGGTTGGGTTTTCCGATCTGCCGTGTTGCGGGGTTGCTGTGCCTGGGCAGCGGTGCGTTGCTCGATGCCGCCATGGGACCCTGTGAAGGCAAAGGCAGCGACGAGCAATCGCTGCTGCGCGATATGCTCGATTCGCTCCAGAGCGGCGACGTCCTGCTCGGCGATGCCCTCTACGCCAGCTATTTCCTGCTCTGGGATCTGATCCGCGGCGGCGTCGACGCTCTGTTTGAACAGCACGGTGGGCGCAAGCGCAGCACCGACTTCAGCAAGGGCGAGAAGCTCGGTGCACGCGATCACCTCATCGTCCTGAGCAAGCCAAAGCAGAAGCCGGATTGGATGAGTCAGTACGAGTACGACCAGGCACCGGCCACCCTGAAGGTGCGCGAGCTGCACGCCGGCGGAAAGATCCTGGTCACGACGTTTCTCTGCCCCAAGGAGACGCCCAAGAACGTGCTCAAGGCGCTGTTTCGCCAGCGCTGGAACGTGGAGCTGGACCTGCGCACGATCAAAACAACGCTCGGCATGGAACACCTGCGCTGCAAGACCCCGGAGATGGCGATCAAAGAGCTGTGGGTGTATCTGCTCGCGTACAATCTGATCCGTCTGTTGATGGCCCAGGCCGCTCTGTTGGCCGATCAGATTCCGCGCCAGCTCAGCTTCAAGCACACGGTGCAGATCTGGATCGCTTGGCAGCAGCGCGCAGGCGGTGGTCACGACGCGGTCCTCATCAACGCCCTGCTGGTGTTGATCGCCGAGCCGCGGGTCGGCTTACGGCCGGGGCGCATCGAGCCACGTGCCCGCAAACGCAGGCCGAAACCCTTTCCCTTGCTCACCAAACCAAGGCAACAGGCGAGAGAGGAGGTTCGCAGAAACGGACATCCGAACAAGCAGCGCTGAAAATCCGCCCAGGATCGCCCCGATAACGCCATGATTTACCGAACTTCAGCGACTAATTCAGTGCCATTC
>JANQGB010000247.1 GCA_028277545.1 Phycisphaerae bacterium
TACACGTTCGGGCCGGTGTGACCCGCGGTTGGGTCGGGGCTTCCGTGCGACCCGCCACCACCCAGCGGCTGGCCGTAAGCCCACAGCCCCTCGGTCAGCCAGCCCGGATCGGTGTCCAACGGGAAGGAATAGATGGGCACCGGAACGCCGACTTCCAGCGCTATGCTGCGTGCCGTGTCGCCGCTGCCGGTGGTGATGTTAACAAAGTCCACGGTCGCCTCGTAGCCCCCGTCAGGCAGCCCGCTGGCCTGCTCGTTAATCGACACCGTCACGTCCACGCTGCCTTCCGCGGGAATCGTCTCGCCGGGATGGTCGATATCCACCCACGGCTGGTTGGCCGCTACGGAGACGGTGATCGGAGTATCAGCGTTGTTGCTGACCGTATAGGTCTTGCTATGGGGCGCGAAAGGCCCGCCGCTGGGACCTTCCGAGGCCAGGTCGCTGAATGGCGTGACCCGCATGTCAAATCCGCCGCCATACTTCGGCAGCTTCAAGGACGGATCACCCAACAGGACGAACATCTCAAACATGTTCCGCGTCACGTCGCCTGAACCGTAGTCCGGATCGGCCAGCAAACGATACAGGCCCGCCTGCCAGGCGGGGCCGACTTCCCAGATGTCGTCGACGAAGAAGGACTCGAAGAAGTATTTCTCCAGCCGCCGGGACGACTCCCACTGGCTGCCTCCATAGTAGATGAAGGTTGAAGCGGAGATATAGGCCGCCGCGCCCTTGTTGGCCTCTCGAATCCAGGTCTCCCCAAAGCACTCGCCACTGTCAAAGCGGGCGGTGTTGCACGAGAAGCCGAACACCAGGCCATACAAGCCGTCGTTGCTGAGCGACTCGATGTTGCCCTGGTTGAACGCCGGAGCCCACCAGCCGCTGCCGCTGCTGTGCCCGAAGTAGACCATGAACAGCGATCCGGCGTTGACGGCGGCGGTGATGTCGCCGGTATCACCACCGTCATTGGCGTAGATCTTGTTCGGAATGTAACCCGCCGGCTCGATGTAGTTGTTTATCACCCAGTCGTGAGTCTCTTCTGCCCCGCTGCCCGTATCACTGCTGGCCAGAAACGCCGCCCGCTTGACGTACTCGGGATCGAGGAACACACCCGCTTCGACGAAGAGGGTCTTGTCCACCACCGCCTGTAGCTCGCCCGGCGAACTGACCGCGAAGCGGCCCACGGCCAAGTCGGGATACCAATCGTCTCCGCCGTGCATGCAGGCATAGGGCAGGTCGGTGGTCGCGGACTTGGTGCCCCCACCAACCCAGTGCGGGATCGTGTCGGACGTAGAACTCGTACCCGCGGTGTCTCCCACCAGCAGCACGTAGTCCGGCGCATTGAGCGTGCCCCACGTATCGGCGATGTAGCCCTTAATGGTCGCGTTGCTGGTGCCGGGAGGGATGACAAGCGTGGAGACATCAAAGCCCCGGTCCGCCTTGGCGTCAGTGAACTGCACCATCGGCGCAGAGCCGGCGTAGTCCTCCGGGACGACGATGAGATAGTTGCCTGATCCTTCCACAGCGCCGGCCGACCACACCGCCACTGACAATGCTGCAAGCACTGCTGGCCCGCGAAGTCCCAGTACCATAGCCGTCCTCCTTTGTGACAGGCTGTTACTCTCCCGCCAGAACGGACGAACAGCGGCGCCGCCTCAATCTTGCGGCGCCACTGCTACCGCACGGCATCTCTTACGATCCGGTGTAGGCCTCTCCGAACAGGCCGAAGTCCGCCAGATCAACGTCGCCGTCACCCTCCAGATCGGAACGTATGAAGTCGACCACCTCACACCCAGCCGGCGGGGCGCCGACGTCCGGGCCAGCCATACAACCGGCGAAGGTGCCGAAGTCATAGAGATCCACATCGCCGTCGCCGTCCAGGTCGCCAGGCACCCAGTTGCCCAGGCAGACCCCGTCGACGTCATGCTCACCTGGCG
>JANQGB010000379.1 GCA_028277545.1 Phycisphaerae bacterium
TGTCGCAGGCCATCGTCACGGAAACGGGGCGGCCCGACTACCTGGCCGCGATCCGGCGAGTCGTCGATAGAGACCTGCCCATCCACCTGATCGCCGGTCAGCGCTCAGCCGCGGCCTGGGATGTGCCCGCCTTCGTCCGCGAGGCCGCCGCGTCATACGCCGTACAGCCGGGCGTCGGTCACCTTATGATGCTCGAGGATCCCGCCGGCTTCTGCAGACTGGTGGATGCCTGCTTCTCCACCACATGAGCCGACTCGCGGCCGCCATGGCTCCAGAGCGGGGATTCCTACACCCCCCGCCCCAAATGGCCGATAACTCAGCCATGGATGCCACCCTGACCCCACAAGCGCGCGAAGCAGCCAAGTTTGACGAATTGGCCCTGCACACCGGCGAGAGCTGGTGGGGGCACACGACTCCGGCAGGGGCGGCCAGGTCGCGCCGCAGGGGCACCATAGTGGCCGCTGAAATAGCCGACTTATCGGACCCATACGTGCTGGAGTTCGGGTGCGGAACCGGTGTGTATACACGGGCGATCCTCGAGCAACGCCCGGACCTGCGGCTGATCGGCAGCGACATCTCACCGGCCTCAATAAAGCTGGCCGAACAACGCTTCGCAGAATACTCCGCCGCCCGGTTCGAGGTGCAGGACGTCACCGCCCTGAGCCATGCCGACGGAACCTTCGACCTGGTAACCGGAAACTCGATCCTGCACCACGTGCCTATCGAGCAGAGCCTGGCCGAGGCGTTCCGCGTGCTCAAGCCCGGCGGAAGACTGCTGTTCTTCGAGCCCAACATGCTCAACCCGGAACTCGCGTTCTGGCACAACATCCCGAAGCGGCTCGTGCCCGAGCGACTCGAATACTCCGACGACGAGCGACCGTTCACGCGCTGGGCCGCGCGACATTTCCTGGAGCAAGCCGGCTTCACGCAGACGTCGTCCGAGCCGTTCGATTTCCTCCATCCCCTGGTCCCCTCCGGGCTGGTGGACGCGGTGGAGCGGGCAAGCCGGCTGATCGAAAAAACCCCCCTGATTCGCGAGATCTCCGGGTCGCAGATCGTACGAGCCCGAAAGCCTTCCTAGCTCTTCAACGGCTGGCCGCCGACGGCAAGATCGCCGCTCGGCCACGACGCTCATCTGCTGGCTTCACAACTTCTCCGCTGACATTCTCTCCACAGGCAGCAGCACGCCCGCGCCATTTAAGTGGCGAACACGCAGGTACAGGCCTGTGGTTTCGGTCTCTTGGTTCGCCGCCAGCGCGGCATGCCACGGTCCCCCGAACCAGTCTCCGAGAGCCACTGGCCCATGTTGGAATGACCTCGCTCTGACCGCCCGGCGCCTCATCTGGAAAATACCTCGAAGACTGTCCGGAAGTCACTTGTCTCATCGGGGTGGCGCCACTACAAGTTGTCACACTGTTGATCGGGCGAAAATGGGCGCGGTATCATCCGGCCAGGCGTGGTCCCGGAGGGCCGTGATTTCTCTCGCGGGCAGTATCAACCGGAAGTAAGAACTATGATAGTTGGCGTGTGCAAGGAGTCGTTCGCGGGTGAGCGCCGGGTGGCTCTGATCCCGGACGTTGTTCCCGGCCTGGTCAAAGCGGGACTGGAGGTCGTTGTCGAGGCCGGCGCGGGCAACGAAGCCGGAATCACCGACCAGGCCTACGAGGCCAAAGGGGCGCGAATCGTCGACCAGCGGGCGGAGGTGTTCTCGTCCGCCAAGGTTGTGCTTCTGGTGCGCAGCCTGGGGGCCAACCAGGAAGCGGGACGGTCCGACCTGGACCTCCTGCAGCAAGAGCAGGTCGTAATCGGCTTTTCGGATCCGCTGGGTTCCTTCGAGGCCGCCAGAGAGCTGGCCGACAAAGGAGTGACCGAGCTGTCCATGGAACTCATCCCGCGCATCACGCGGGCCCAGAGCATGGACGCCCTCTCGTCGATGGCCACCATCGCCGGGTACAAGGCCGTGCTGATGGCTACCGTCGAGTTGCCACGCATGTTTCCCATGACCATGACGGCGGCCGGAACTATCGCGCCCGCCAAGGTTTTTGTGATCGGAGCCGGAGTCGCCGGCCTGCAGGCCATCGCCAGCTCCAAGCGCAACGGAGCCGTGGTCAGCGGCTACGACGTCCGCCCCGCAGTCAAGGAGCAGGTCGAAAGCCTGGGCGGCAAGTTCGTCGAGATGCAGCTCGACGCGGCCCAGTCGGAGGACAAGGGCGGATACGCCAAGGAACTCGGCGAGGAGTTCTATCGCAAACAACGGGAGCTGATGACCAAGGTAGTGGCGGAAAACGACGTGGTCATCACCACGGCCGCCATTCCAGGCAAGAAGTCACCGGTGCTGATCACCGCTGATATGGTCAAGGGCATGGCGCCCGGTTCGGTGATCGTCGACTTGGCGGCCGAGCGCGGCGGCAATTGCGAACTCACCAAGGCCGACCAGCGCACGGTGGAGCACGGCGTGGTCATCCTGGGCCCCACCAACCTGCCGTCCACCGTGCCCTACCACGCCAGTCAGATGTACTCCAAGAACATCAGCACGCTGCTGCTGCACCTGGTCAAGGACGGCGAGCTGAACATCGACCTCGAGGACGAGATAACCCGCGGCACGCTGGTCAGCCGGGGTGGAGAGGTTGTCAACGATCGCGTTCGCGAGCTGTTGGGATTGGAGCCGCTTCCGCAGGCGGCGGGCCAACCCGAGGCCGACGCGGCTCAAGGGAGTAAAGAGTGATGGGTGCCGATCTGGTTATGCTGTTGACCGTGTTCGTGCTGGCGATCTTCGTCGGCTTCGAGATCATCACCAAAGTGCCACCGACACTGCACACGCCGCTGATGTCCGGGTCGAACGCCATCTCGGGCATCACCGTCGTCGGGGCGCTGCTGGTCGCCGGGCGCGGCGAGACCACCTGGTCCACCGTCCTGGGCTTCCTGGCCATCCTGTTCGCAACGATTAACGTCGTCGGTGGCTTTCTGGTCTCCCACCGCATGCTGGAGATGTTCAAGAAGAAGGGCTAAGTCGTGGATCAACACACCATACAGAATCTGGCCTACCTGCTGGCCGCCGTCTTGTTCATCCTGGGCATCAAGGGATTGACCCACCCGCGGACCGCCGTCCGCGGCAACCTGACCGGCTCGTTGGGCATGCTGGTGGCCATCGTGGTCACCCTGTGTGTCGCGGACATCCTGGCCTGGTGGGTGATTATCGCGGCCCTGATCATCGGCGCCGCGGTGGGTATGATTTTCGCCCTCAAGGTCCCCATGACCGGCATGCCGCAGATGGTGGCCTTGTTCAACGGTTTCGGCGGCTGGGCTTCGTTCCTGGTGGCCGGGGCGGAGCTGTCCATTGCCCTCGCCGCGGTTGCCGCCGCGACCGAGGGGCTGGAAGGTGAAGCCGCCCAGGCCGCAACGAATGCCATCATGAACAGCCAGTTCGTGGTGGCTATCGCCGCATCAGGGCTGATCGGATCAGTGACGCTGCTCGGCAGTCTGGTGGCCGGCATCAAGCTGGTCGAGAAGTTCACCTTCCGGGGCAAAAAATACTGGACCAGCGATCCCATCCTGCTGCCCGCCAGGAACCTGATCAACGCCGGCGTGGCTATACTCTGCATCGTGCTGGCCGTCCTGGTCGTGACCGACCCGACCACCTCTCTATGGTACTGGCTGCTGATCATCTGCGCCGCGGCGCTCGGCGTGCTCATCACGATTCCCATCGGCGGAGCGGATATGCCGGTGGTCATCGCCCTGCTCAACTCCTACTCCGGCCTGGCCGCCTGCGCCACCGGCTTCGTGATCAACAACAACGTGCTGATCGTAGCCGGGTCTCTGGTTGGGGCCTCGGGTCTGATCCTGACCAGCATCATGTGCAAGGCCATGAACCGCTCGCTGGCCAACGTCATGTTCGCCACCCTGGGACCGGCGGCCGGCGGGCCCAGCGCGGATGACGTCTACGAGGGCAAGGTCAAGAGCACCTCCGCCGACGAGATCGCCATGCTCTTCGACACCGCCCAGCGGGTGGTCATCGTGCCAGGCTACGGCATGGCCGTCTCCCAGGCACAGCATGCCGTGCGCGACCTGGCCAACCTCCTGGAGAGCAAGGGCATCGCCGTCGAGTTCGGCATCCACCCGGTGGCCGGCCGCATGCCGGGGCACATGAATGTGCTGCTGGCCGAGGCCAATATCGAGTACGACAAGCTGCTGGAAATGGATCAGATCAATCCCACGCTGGAGACCGTCGACGTAGCCCTGGTCATAGGCGCCAACGATGTGGTCAACCCCGTGGCCCGCGAGGAGGGCTCCCCGATCTCCGGCATGCCCATCATCGACGTGGACAAGTGCCGCACCGTGGTGATCATCAAGCGCAGCCTGAGCCCCGGATTCGCCGGCATTCCCAACCCGCTGTTCGCCGCCGACAACACCCTGATGTTCTTCAACGACGGCAAGAAGGCCTTTACCGAAATGATAACCGCTGTGAAAGAGGCCGGCTGACACCAATAGGGTATGTCCGGGACGCCCCGTATCTACCTATCGACGCTGAGCTGAACCAGCTCTTCCTGCTGGCGGCGCTTGGCCTCTTCTGCATCGGACACCAGGTCGGAGTGACAGGTGTGCATCTTGCTCCGCTCGGCCAGGAACTTGCGCTGGGCCTCGTTGAGCCCTGGTGACTGCATCGACGATCGCGCCGGCTGGAAATCAGCGTCCTTGCCGCTGACGAACTCGTTGATCTCCTTGCTGATGCGCATCGAACACCAGTCGTGCCCGCACATGGCACAGAAGTCGGTGTCCACATCGAGATCCTCGTCGTGCAGGGCCCGGGCCGTCTCGCCGTCGAAGGCCAGCTCGAACTGCTTGGGCCAGTTCAAGGCTGCTCTGGCCCGCGACATGTCGTCGTCCCAGTCTCGAGCCCCGGGAATGCCCTTGGCAATGTCGCCCGCGTGGGCCGCGATCTTGTAGGCGATGCAGCCCTGTTTGACGTCCTCCGCCTTGGGCAAGCCGACGTGCTCCTTAGGTGTCACGTAGCACAGCATGGCCGCCCCCCACCTGGCCGCCTCGGTCGCCCCGACGCAGGACGTGATGTGGTCGTACCCCGGAAACACGTCGGTCACCAGCGGCCCCAATACGTAGAACGGAGCGTCGTCACACACCTCCCGCTCGCGCTCCATGTTCATGCGAATCTGGTCCATCGGAACGTGGCCGGGCCCTTCCACCATGACCTGCACGCCCGCTTCCCGAGCCCGATGGGTCAACTCGCCCAGCGTGTCGAGTTCGGCGAACTGGGCCTCGTCCGACGCGTCAGCCAGGCTGCCCGGCCTCAGACCGTCGCCCAGCGAGTAGGTTACGTCGTACTCCCGCATGATAGCGCTGATCTCGTCGAAGACGTCGTACATGGGATTCTGCTTGCCGTGGTGGATCATCCACTTGGCCAACAGAGAACCGCCGCGCGATACAATCCCCGTGACCCGGTTCTTCACCAGCGGCAGATGCTCGCGCAGCACGCCGGCGTGAATGGTGAAGTAGTCCACACCTTGCTTGGCCTGATTCTCGACTTCCTTGAGAATATCATCGTAGGTCAGGTCTTCTATCCGCTTATTGACGATCATCGAGTAGATAGGCACGGTACCGATGGGGATGGTGGCATGGTCGATGATAGCCTGCCGGCATTCATCGAGGTTGCCGCCGGTGGAGAGGTCCATCAGCGTGTCGGCCCCCCAGCGAACAGCCCAGCGAAGCTTGTCCACCTCTTCGTCGGTGCTGCTGGTGACCGGTGACGCCCCGATGTTGGCATTGATCTTGGTCGTGATTGACCGGCCAATGCCCAGCGGGTCCAGCTTGCACGGCGTACTCCCGCCGAATCCGTGAGCGTCCAGGCCACCGCTGCCGGCCAGGTGCCGAACGTTGGCCGGGATCACCAGATGACCGGCCGCCACCTTCTCACGTATAAAGCTCGCGGTCACGTTCTCCCGCTGAGCCACGCGGTTCATCACCTCGGTGATCTCACCGGCTCGGGCGGCTTCGAGTTGCGTCATCTGGGAAACCTCCTGTTACCACCTTGTTCTACGACTCTTGATCAGGAGATGGCCTACCGAGGGAAGATGCGCGGTCGGCCGCGCGCCAGTCGCTTCCCTACGCAGGTCTTGGCTCGCGCCGCAAATCGTAGGCTGTGGTGGCGCGACCCTGATCAGGTTCGAAGGTTGTGCTCTCAGCCCGCCTCACACGGGCACACCTAGCGACTGACCAAATGGTAGTTGCACCCCACCGGCTCGTCAATCGTCAACCGGCCATCCGCGAGGCAACGGCATCACGGCCTATGCCATTCGCGGCAGGCTTCGCACAAAGCCAGCGCCGCATGGTCACCTTCGTCGTGACGTTGCCGGGCGGTACGCATGTCCTGGGACTGCCACAGCTCCTCCAGCGTGGAAGACGCCAGGTCTCCCACGGCGGTCAGCCCCTGGAAGTCCTGGTCGCAGAGCGGTACTCGACCGTCGGCCAGGACCAGGCAGCGCGACCGCCGTGGGAGACCTGGCGTCTTCCACGCTGGAGGAGCTGTGGCGGCCCC
>JANQGB010000581.1 GCA_028277545.1 Phycisphaerae bacterium
CCACGCCCACAGGAAGCGTATCCTGCCAGACGACTACCGCGGCCGCCGCGGAATCGGGACCCAGGCATAGAAACACCGCCGAGAAGACGGCCAGAAGAGCACGGGCTGAATTTCTGTTCGGAAGCGTCGAGGTCGGCATGGCAGCATCCTCCAGGGGTGTCCGGGCGTGGTGGCACCAACCTCCCACGCGAGTCAAACATGATTGGCCAGATGGCGACCGCTGCGTTCCCTCGGCGCCGCTCACCTGGGCGCGCCGCAATGCGCGGCTGGGCGGTCCGGCGAGAGGGTAGGGTATGCTAGGACGACCACCCGCGAGGATCACGCCCGCGGCACGGCAACCATGCCCGGACTCTTCCGTGCGCCTTCCAGAAATCTCCTCCGAGTTGACGACTGTGTCCGCTGTCTCGACTGCTTTGATTCGTGGCATACTTGTCTCCTTCTTCTGAACGAAGACCGTGCCCGTCACGGTCGACACCCGCCCGTTACGCACGACGCAGGCCACTCGGATCGGCCGTCGTAAGATACTGTTCGTAAAGAAGTTACTGAGCAGAGCGCCAGCGGGCGGTGACGACGCATGTGCGTGAACTACGAAAAAACGTTGCGATTTTCCGTCATCGAAACATAATCCCCCTATGGCAAGTCTCGGCACCCGAATGTCCGTGTCGGAAGCCCTGAAGGGCCTGCTGCTTGAGGTCGGGCAGCAGCGTTCACTCGATGCGGTGTTGCGCGTGGTCGTTGATCGGCTGGCCGAAGAGGAGCATATCGCCCTGGCGCGCATCTGGCTCATCCGGCCAGGCGACATCTGCGCGACCTGCCCGATGGCGCCGGAATGCCCGGACCAGGACCGATGTCTTCAGCTCGTGGCCAGCGCTGGCCATTCGCTCAGTAGTGCGGCCCCGTGCTGGAGCAGACTGGATGGAGACTTTCGCCGTTTCCCGTTGGGCGTCCGGAAGGTTGGCCGAGTCGGAGCCTCCGGCGATTGCGTTTCGGTACTCGATATACAGGAGGAGGCCGAGTGGATCGCCCGCCCGGACTGGGCGCGACAGGAGGCCATGCGAGGCTTCGCGGGGCAGCCCCTGGTCTTCAAGGGAGAGATCCTGGGCGTGCTGGCGGTGTTCACACGCTCGCCGCTGGGCCAGTCCTGCCTGGACTGGCTGCGTATGATCGCCGACCTCGCGGCGGCGTCCATCGCCAACGCTCGCGCCTTCGAGGAAATCCAGTCGCTTCGAAAGCAGCTCGAACTGGAGAACGCCTACCTCAAGGAAGAAGTATTCGAGTCCCGGGCATACGGAGACATCGTGGGCCAGAGCCCGGCACTGCGTAACATCATCCAGCAAATCGATCTGGTCGCGCCGACCGACGCGAGCGTCCTGATTCTCGGAGAATCCGGAACCGGCAAGGAGCTGGTGGCGCAGGAGATTCACCGGCGGAGCGAGCGGCAGGGACGGGCCATGGTCCGTGTCAACTGCGCGTCGGTGCCCCGCGAGCTCTACGAGAGCGAGTTCTTCGGTCACGCCAAGGGCGCCTTCACCGGCGCGGTCCGCGATCGTGCCGGCCGGTTCGAGTTGGCCAACGGCGGAACGCTGCTTCTCGACGAGGTGGGCGAGATCCCCCTGGAACTGCAAAGCAAGCTGCTGCGGGTCCTCCAGGAGGGAACGTACGAACGGATCGGCGAAGAGAAGACGCGAACTGCGGACGTGCGCCTCATCGCCGCCACGAACCGCGACCTGAAAGTTGAGGTTGAGGCCGGTACATTCCGCCAGGACCTGTTCTACCGTCTCAACGTGTTTCCCATAGAGGTCCCGCCCCTTCGCAAGCGTAAGGAGGACATACCGCTGTTGGCGGAAGTTTTTCTGCGACAGGCAGCTCTCAGTTTCCATCGTCCCTGCAAGGGGCTGAGCCAGGGCAACATCATGGCGTTGCAGGCCCACGACTGGCCGGGAAACGTCCGCGAGTTGCTCAACGTCATCGAGCGCGCGGTCATCACCTCGCGCACGGGCGACATCCGTATCGATCTCTCGCACGTTCAACAGGGCAGATCGCGCAGACCTGATCCGACGCCGGCAGCGACATCGACGACAGTTGTCACCGATGCCGAAATGAAACGGAGAGACCGCGAAAACGTATTGGCCGCCCTGACTCAGGCGAACTGGCGCGTGCACGGTCCCGGCGGCGCTGCCGAGCTGCTGGGCGTAAGACCCACCACCCTCGCTTCGCGGATCAAGAGGATGGGACTCACCAAGCCCGAGTAGGAACGCCCGGTGGGTATTCCAGGAATGAGGTCAGTGTGGCCGGGAGCGCCGGCGTCGAGACTAAACGCGGATTGATTGGCGCGATCAGGACTGGCCACCGTTGGTCAGCAGCGCCAGCACCCAGCCCAGGACGAGCAGAGCCAGGGTACCTGCTGCCAGCAGAGACTGTCCGCGTGTCGTGATCCTGTCGGGCACGTTGAGCTTGCCAACGACGAATCCGAGCAGCACGCCGCAAACAAACCCGGCCACGTGTGCCGCCACGTCCGTGCGGGCGTCGCCTACGCCGAGGTAGCTTAGGAGCACTACTCCGCTGATGAGCGGTGCCAGCCGCCGCAGCGAGAATGGTCGGCCGGACCGCCGTTGCGTCCAGGCGCAGGCCGACACGATACCCAGCGCTGCGAAGATCGCGGTGGACGCCCCGACCGAGGTGTGTTCAGCCGGTCGGAGCCAGGCGTTGATCTCGTTGCCGGCGGCTCCGCCGATCAGGATGCTGAACCACGCCAATCCGGAACCGAGGAGCTGGGCGGCAAACAAACCAAACAGGCTCCCGACTACCAGATTCGCAAGCAGGTGAGGTGGA
>JANQGB010000416.1 GCA_028277545.1 Phycisphaerae bacterium
GACGTCAATCTCAGCCCCGCCTACTTTTCGCGGGTCTTCAAAGAAGAGATGTTGAAAGTCGCCCAGTAACAAGCCGCCGCAACGCTCGAGAATGCCGGCGAGTCGAAGATGAGCCAGCATGCGATCGATGCGGTGCGGCGCCTCGTTGACGTCTTCCAGAGCAAGCCAGCGCCCGGCGCGAAAGACTGACCGCGCGTAAGGCGTGCCGATCAGGGAGATCAGGACGGCCAGCGTTCCGCCGGCGAGCTGGATCGTCGATTGGCGCGGCAGTTTGCCAGAGACGAGTCTGCCACGAACGAGCCGGCTTGACCCTCTACCTTCGATCATGGCCCGCACGTCGGCGAAGAACTCGGCCAGCTCAAGCGGGAACTGCTGGCGAAGAGTGCCGCGAATCTGCCCGCGTCCCGTCTTCACCCAGCGGGCCACACCGGCCGGGATGAAACCCGGCCCCATGTCGTACCAGCAGACGGCCCGGGGATAGGCGGCGGCGATGTTGATCACCGTGGTCAGCTCACTGAACCCAAACAGAGCGACCCGGTTGGTGCGGCCCCGAAGCACTTCGAAGTCTATCCGCGGCAGAATGCGTGTCAGCCACGATCCACCGCGCAAGGCAACGATGGCAGCCACGCGATCGTCAGCCAGGCCGCGCTGAAGATCAGACGCCCGGCGAGCGTCGTCATCGCGACCGCCGTTCACATCATCCTCGCCGGCCTCGATGGTGGCGGCGTTGCCGATTACGCGGTAGTCGTCGCCCACCATGCCTTGAATCAGATTGATCAGTTGGGCAGCGGACTTGCACCGCAGTTGGCGCAAGATGTTCTGGCATGAGCCGGCCGGAGCGACGAGTTGGATCATTGGACGAGGGTCAGCCATCACGTTCTCGTCGCGAAGCTCCGTGAGTGAGCCGTCGGGCCAACTCGCGGTCGACAGGCTGCCCTGCCCGACCGCCCTGCTTGAGCGCGGTCCCCACGATCGCGCCGTCGGCCACACTCAAAATGTCGGCAATGGTCACTGCCGTCGCGCCGCTGCCTACCAGAACCAGGCGATCGGGCACCGCTTCCTTCACCCGCCGCACGTCCTCCAGGTCCGCCGGCCGACCGGTGGTCGACCCGCTCACTATCAAGCCGTCGGCCAGACCACGGTAGGCGGTGTCCTCCGCAGCCAGTGCTATATCCGGCTGGCTGACTGGCGTGGCGTGCTTCACGTGGACGTCAGCGAGAATGCCAATGCCAGCGCCCAAGCGCTGGCGGAGACGCAGAGTCTCGTAAGCCTGCCCCTGCAACATCCCCTGGTCGCTGGCGACCACACCAGTATGCACGTTGACCCTTATGAAGCTCGCTTCGGCCGCGGCGGCGATGCCCAGGGCGCTGGCCGCGTCGTTGCGGAGGGCATTAATCCCGACGGGCAGCGGAACGGCTGACCGCACCTCCGCAGCGATGATGGCCATGGCAGCCACCGTCACCGGCTCCAGCCGATCAGCGGCAAACGGTACGTCGCCGAAGTTCTCCATGATCACGGCATGGAAACCGGCCTCGTGAAGCGTCTTGGCATCCCGCACCGCATGTGCAACCAGCTCGGCCAGGCTCAACTGGTGGTTGGGGCTGCCCGGCAG
>JANQGB010000425.1 GCA_028277545.1 Phycisphaerae bacterium
CGCAACCAGATATTCCAGGTCGCCTTGCCCGAGGGCAGCGACGGCGAGTTCGGCCGCTGGCGTAACTTCGGCCTGCTGTGGACCGCGGGCGTGTTGGACGACCCGCGCGTGTTCTTCTGCCCCTCGCAGCGCAACGCGGACCTGGCCTGGGACACGCCGTACAACCCCTGGCCCCCGACCATCCAGACCTGCCGCCGGCCGGACAGACCTTGGATCGCTAATCACACCGAGTCCAGCTTCGAGCGCCGGGCCGGCATGACCGGCGTGCCGTGGGACCGGGTCGGATTGCGAACCGTAATCGCCAACGACATCATGTGGCCGGCAGACGTCGAAGCCACCCATCGCGATGGCGTCAGCGCCGCCTATCGCGACGGGCACGTCACCTACGTCAAGGATCCGCGTTTTGCCAACTGGTGGCAGGACGAAAGTTGGTACGACGACGCCAGCCGCCTCAAGTTCCTGGAAATGAGCTATTGGCTGGACCTGCAGGGTAGCCGGTGATCTCCGGTGTTTCAACGTCACATACACCGGCAAGATGCCGGTGCCACAATATTGACTGCCGCGGCACGATGTGATGCCACATCGCTGAGCGGCGACACGACTCGGTACCACAGCGGTGACTACACTGGCACGGTGCCGGTGCCACACCGGTGACCGCGGCGCGGCCCTGCCGGCCGGACCGCGCCGCTTGAGCCACCGTTGGCCCGCCTACTGTTCGTATCGCCCACCGAGGTGGTCTGCCAGAAACCGCTCGGCCTTGGCATAGAAGTCCATGCGGTTCTCCGGCCGGGCGAAGCCGTGGCCTTCGTCCGCGTATTCCACGTATTCCACGCTCTTGCCCGCTTTCCTCATGGCCTCCACCATCTGCCGTGACTCGCTCACCTTGACCCGCGGGTCATTGGCTCCCTGGGCGATCAACAGCGGAGCCTCTATGCGGTCGATCTTGAACAGCGGAGAACGCGACCTCAGGAAGTCCGCATCCTTGTCCGGGTGCCCCACCCTGGTCCACCAGATTGACTCCCAGGGCTTCCAGTAGGGCGGCACATTCTTCATAAAGCTGATCAGGTTGCTCGGGCCGACGATGTCCACCCCGCATCGAAACACTTTCGGTGTAGTGGTCAGGCCGACCAGTGTCGCGTAACCGCCGTACGACCCGCCAAAGATAGCCACCCGCCCGGCATCGGCTATGCCCTTGTCAACGGCCCACTGGACCCCGTCGATCAGGTCGTCGTGCATCTTCCCACCCCATTCGCGGTTGGCGGCGTTGATGAAGTCCTTCCCGTAGCCCCGTGAGCCGCGGAAGTTGACCTGCAACACGGCGTAGCCCCGGTTGGCCAGCCATTGAGCCTTGGCATCATACCCCCAGGTATCGCGGGCCCAGGGACCGCCGTGCACCAACAGGACCATGGGAAGACTACTGGCCGCCACGCCTGGCGGTGTGGTCAGGTAACCGTGGATGGTCAAGCCGTCGCTGGCCTTGAAGCTGATCGGCTTCATCTCGGCCAGCGTGACGTTCTCGAGAGCCTGCCGGTTGGTGAACAGTAACTCGGCGCTCTTG
>JANQGB010000850.1 GCA_028277545.1 Phycisphaerae bacterium
TTCGATCTGGCCGCGGCGCTTCATCAGCCGCATCCTAGTCATCTCGGCGATCATCCTCTCCCGCAGGGCATCCTGCTCCGCTATGAAGCTCCGCTCGGCCTCGTAGTCCGTGGTTCCGATGATGCGCGTGCCTTTGAAGAGCATGTGCTCGAAGAGGTGGGCGATTCCGCTTTTGCCGCGCGGATCGTTGACCGAGCCGACGTCGAAGATCAAGGTGCAGGCTACGGTGGGCTGCTCATGGCGCTCGACCATAATCAGCTTCAGCCCGTCATCGAGCGTCTCAACCCGGGGCTGCACGCCCTTGGCCTGCGCCGTAGCCAGCCAGCCCGCAGGCGCCAGTAGCAGGGTAATGGCGCCGGCGGCCAGCAATCGTCTTAATCCAGCTCTCATAGGGTCCTCCTCAAGTGGCCGTACCGTGTTTGTTCCGGTTATAGGCCGTGGACTTTAGGCCCCCCAGGGCGGGCACGCAAATGTCAGAAAGTGTGAGGCATGCGTCTGCCAGGACTGGGAGGGGCATTCTCAGCCCTGCGAAGTTGCACCGAGACGTGTCTGTTGGGGTTGCTGCCGGTAACTTCCGGCGTCCGCGGCGGCGAATTGGCGGTAGCGCGTACGAAGGCCCCGGCCATTCCCGACCGGGGCCTTCCCAGGGGCGGACGATGAAATCCGCAAGAAACGGCCGCGACTGCCAAGCCGGGCTGTCGCTAGCCGTCAGCTTTCTTGGAATTTATCATAGCAATTTCCTGCTCCGGTTCCCAGAGCCGAATCTCTGAAATCTCCGCACTGGCCGTGACACCTGCGCTGCCAGTCAGCCGTGCGCCTCCGCACCAGCCATGCATGACCACGTGGCGCGTTGCATGAGGCATAAGGGGGCCGCGCCAGTCATGGTCGACGGCCACCGGAGTGGCTACCACCTGGGTCCACTCTCTTACCGGGACGTTGTCTGAGTTCAGAGCGGCCACCCGGACCGCCAGCATCGAGACGACCTCGTCGCCATCGTTGGTGATGGACAACGCCGGTATTAGATTCCCGCGGTGCTCGTCAGTGACGAAATTCACCTTGACTGTGATGTTACTCGCGTAATCCGGAGCCCGCCGGTCCTCCAGGATGTCAGCCAAGGCCGGCGGCAGCGACTCGATCAACTCCGGCAGGCCGTCAATGGTGTCGCCGGCGAAATCGAGCACACCGTTGGCCTTGGTGTCCAGAATCCGCATGCCGTACAGGCCCAGCGCGCCGGCCACTACTATGCCCAGGCCGCCGATGATCCAAATCCCCAGGAACAGCGCGGTCAGCGGCGACATTCGTTGTCGATCAGCCATGGTTCGACTCCCTCTTCAGAGGTCCAAACTGCCCGTTTTCCAGGCGTCGCCAGCCCAGACCGGCGGGCGGATGCCTGTGCACAACGGGGGATTCGCGGGTGGGGCGGTAATATTTTGTCGGGATTCGGGGTTTGGCTGGTGAATCGCCGGTCGCAGGCTTGTTTACGATGGGGGCGGGCGGCACCCGGCTCTGGGAGCTGGATGCATCTTGACGCACCAGCACCGCCGAACTCCTGCCATATCGGGACGGAGGCCGGCAGAGGACCGCAGCCTTCGGCTGCACGTCGCCGGCCTGGCAGTTCAGCGCATGGTTCTTCGTAGCGCGGGCTTCCAGCCTGCAGAATCGCGATACCGATGCAGCAAGATGCCTGCGGTACGAAGGCGTGACGACCTTGCCCTGTACTGCCAGCCCGCTCCGGGCTCGAACAGGCAGCGGATGCGACGTTGGCGGGCTGAGCTTATCGGCATACAGTGGCACTGGCACTGCAGACTTCCCGCACGCCCGTGGCTAAAGGCTGATAACGCGTCAGCGTGGCTTGCTTCGGACACTTCAGGTCTGTACGATGGTGACACTGACATATTCTTGTCGTGTGGTTGGCACGCGCATGCGTGAGTGATAGCGGACAGAAGGCACAGGAGACAGCTATCGTGAACCGAAGGAAGGGGATTGGCGGGGCCCGGCGGCAGCTTCCGATCGGGTTGGCAGTGAGTGTGTGTGTCGTGATGGTCTGGACCTGTGGGGCGGTGGCCGGACCGGTGGCAGATGCCGAGCGTGGCGCGGGACGCACGTGCGAGGTGGATGCGGATTGCGACGATGGCGTGTTCTGCAACGGAGCCGAGGTGTGCGCTGGCGGCGCGTGCCAGAGTGCTCGCAATGCCTGCGCCCCGCTGCGCTGCGATGAAGCTGCCCAGGTCTGTCTTGGCGGTGCGTGTGTCCAGCCGGACGGTACCTGTAGCGATGGCCTGGACGCGACCGCCTGCCGGGCGATGCAGCAAGCTCATCACGAGGGTTTGACCTGCGGGCAGGTGCTGCGGAGCGTGGTAGGGGCGTGTTGCTTTGAGGAGGGTGTCTGCTTCGAGGATGTGGACAGCGAGGTTTGTGCTGCCATTGGCGGCAGCACGCTGGGCGATGGACTTACCTGCTACGGTGATCCCGACCAGGACGGTTATGTCGGGTGCGACGACGGATGCCCGCTCGATCCGGCTAAGGTTGAGCCCGGTATCTGTGGCTGCGGAGTGTCAGACTCTGCGGACGAGGACGTTGATAGCGTGCCGGACTGTGTGGATGAGTGTCCCGGTACGCCGCCAGGCGAGCCGGTCGACGAGAATGGCTGCGCCGCACTGGGTGCATGTTGCTTCCGTGGCTTCTACTGCGTCGAGAGCGCACCAGCATGGGACTGCCACCTGGTCGGCGGGACGTATCAAGGCACCGGTTCGGCGTGTGTCGAAGGATGCCTGCTGATCTGCAACGCGGAGTTCGACGGCGATGGCTGGGTGGACCTTGACGACCACGCCACTTTCGCGGACTGCCTGGCAGGGCCGGAGGCTTGGCCGTCGCCCGATCTGCCAGTAACTGGCGACGAGTGCCAGCAGGCCTTCGACTTCGATGCGGATGCTGATGTCGATCTGGAGGACTGGGCGGAGTTGCAGCTGACTTTCGGGCGTGAGTGCGGCTACGTGGAGCCGGAGTGCTTCGTCGATGAAGACTGCGCGGACGGCCTGTTCTGCAACGGGGACGAGACCTGCGAGGCCGGCCGGTGTGAGAACGGCGTTGATCCGTGCGCCAGCCTGACTTGCCAGTGCGAGGGCGAGCCTCAGGATCCGCTGTGTTCCGAGGGGGACACTCAGGCGGAATGCATGTGTCCGGATTGCGCCGTAACGCTTGAATTCACGCTAGGCTCTGACTACCTGATCGGCACAGCCGGCGATGATCTTTTCGTAGCAGAGCTCGAGTTTAGCCCCGGGGCCGGTCGTCAGGTTTCTCAACTCCAAACAGGTGACTCTGCCATGGGTTTGGGCGGTGCGGACGTGCTCAGCGCCAAGGTCAATGGTACGGGTGCCGCTGCCGGTACCTCCACGCCGACGCTCACTGGTATCGAGACGCTCATATTCCGCGTGCTCGATTTCAACCAGACGATCAACGCCACCTACACTAGTGGTGCCGAGACGATCTGGTCGCTGAACAGCACCAATGAGCTTCGCCTAACGTCATTGCAGGAGAACGTGGACTTCGGAATCCAGAGCGTAACTGGTGCAGGCGGTACGGACATCATCGACGCCACCTTCATAGGCGGAGTCACCTCGGGAACAGCCGAGGAGTTTACCCTCACGCTTGACATGGTGAACGATGGCGACTTCCGGGTCACTACTTCCGGCACCAGCGGTTTCGAGGTAGCCAACATCGTCAGTACCGGCACCGCCGACAACCTGCTGGGAGACTTCATCCACGCTGGTAACACGACGCTGGCGACGGCCAATTTCACCGGCTCGGCCAACCTGGAACTCAAGCAGCTCGACGCTGAGATCACTACGATCGATGCCTCGGGCATGACCGGCAACCTGCAGCTCGGCGACGGAAACACCACGGCGGACTTCGCCGGTTTCGCGGCATACGACAACGATATGGAAATGCTCACCGGTGGTGAGGGCGATGACACCTTCATCTTTGCCAACGAGTTGACCACGGTCGACTTCAGCGGCACGACCGAGATTATTGATGGCGGGCCGGGTACCGACACGCTGCAGGCCACTCTGGCGGGTGACTTCGGCTCGGTCTTCCCAATCCTCAACGTCGAGCGGCTCTGGCTGGACGTAACTGCCAACAGCTCGATAAACCTGACGGGAGTGGCCGGCTTGGCCTCAGTGACGTTGGATCATCATTGGCTGCAGGCTACGCTAACGCTGCTGAACATCTCCGGCTCACCTTTGCCGGAGCTGATCTACCGTGGTAACGACACCCAGGCGGCTCAGGCGTACGATGCGGTAACCTACAATCCCGCCGGTACCACTGGTTCGAGCGACACGCTGAACATCTCCGTGCATAATCGCGGCACGGCGCTGAATACCAGTGGAACGGCCAACAACCACGTTCTTGGCGCCATCACCGTCAACACGCCGGCGATCGAAAACATCAACTTTGCGGCTGCCGACGGCCCGGCGACTATTACAACTGGTATCTCCGCCAGCGGTATGGTGACTGCCACCTTCACGGGCAGCAGCAACGTGACGGCCAACACGCTCAACGCCAGCGGCGACACGATCACCTCGGTCAACGCCAGTGCCGTGGCGGGCAACTTCACCGCCAACACCGCTGACCTGACCACCGGCGCCTCGGTCATCCTCGGCGCCAAGGACGACTCGTTCACCATCGCCGACAGCGGTGTGACAAGCACGGTCATCACCTGCGGTGCCGGTAACGATACCATCGTGAGCGCGGACGCTGACTCGGCCGATGTCATCATCGGTGGAGCGGGCACCGACGCCATCACCGGTGGCGGTGGAATCGACACCATCACGGGTGGTGCGGACAAGGACACCTTTTCGTTCG
>JANQGB010000871.1 GCA_028277545.1 Phycisphaerae bacterium
TCCTTCCGTCGTATACCGCACGCGGCTGGTTTGGCTATGACATCCCCGCCAGCACCGCCGATCACGAAACGGCTGCGCCCGAGCCGCAGGCTGAGGTGAACAGCCCGCCCGGGAAACCGTGATCGCCGGTGGTGGCGGGGATGTCATAGCCAAACCAGCCGCGTGCGGTATACGACGGAAGGAACTTGCCCAATGTCGATGAGTCAACAGGCGTGCAACTATGCCATCTGAATGCCCGGTCTGCCGACGTCCCGTATCGTGGGGCCGGATCATGTCTCCGATGTGGGCCAAGTGGCGCTGCGCCGGCTGTGCTTCGCTGCTGGGCATAGACACGCGCCGGCGGCTGCTGGCCATCTTCGTGTGGGTGCCGGCCGTAGCCGGCACGCTCGTGCTGGCCAATCGCAGCGGTCTGGGCTACCCTGTTTCTTTGCCGACCTTGGTTGTGCTCGGGGCGCTGATCTTCCGTCTCATCGAACGAGCGGTTGTTCTCGAACGCTGCGGCTTTCGCTGCCGGCAGTGTGGCTACGATCTGCGCGGTCAAGGCGACCCCTACTGCCCCGAGTGCGGGCGGGGGTTCGATGCCGCCGAGGTGGCCCAGATGAGCTCCTCCGATCCCGCCGGGGTCGCCCAACCAGCCAAGCGCACAGGCAGGCGGTCCAGCTTCATTCTGCTGGCCCTGATAATCATTGTCGTGGTGACCCAGGTTATTCTGGGGATTGTGGTCCACCGCCGAAAGACGGCCGCTCCTGCGGTCGTACCGACCCAGCAGTCCGCGCCCGCCGCACCGTCCAGTCCTGCCCCGCCGCCGTAGCCGAGCGTCCGTCGAGGCACCGGTCGAGTCGGTGACATAGTACGTCGCTAGTAGTCCCCCACGGTGGTCACTGGCCGGTTGACGTCCCGCATGATGACCGGCCCTGCTTGGCCAGGTATTGCTGGTGATACTCCTCGGCCCGGAAGAACGGACCGGCGGGCGTAATCTCGGTCACTATATCCCGTTTGAACTTGCCAGAGCGTTGGAGCTTGTCCCTGGACGCCTTGGCGGCGGTCTCCTGTTGCGGCGTGTGTACAAAAATCGCGGACCGGTATTGCGTGCCCACGTCCCAGCCCTGCCGATTCAGAGTGGTCGGATCATGACTGCTCCAGAACACCGCCAGCAGATCGGCGTAAGAAACGCGCTCGGGATCGTACTGGACCTGTACGACCTCGGCGTGACCGGTCTTGCCCGAGCAGACCTGTTTGTAGGTCGGCTGCGCCACGTCACCCCCGGCATACCCGACAGCAGTGGCCGTCACGCCCTCGACCTTCTGAAACGCAGCTTCGACGCCCCAGAAACACCCCGCGGCAAACGTGGCTGTTTGTGTGTTCATATCCTTCTCCTGCGGCTGGCCGGCAAATGCGGCGAGGGCGTGCTGATTCTGTGCATCCTCTTCGACCATGGTACCATCCTGACGATCGCAGGCCGCTGACAAAGCGGTCACTGTGAGCAACGTCAAGGCGATTCTCCTGGAGTTGTTCATTCGGCCCCCCGCGGTAATTGCGACCCCTCTCGACGGAGGCTCGTGCCTCGCGTCTCTTGTTGAGGGTAACCAGCGCCATCGACGTGTTATTCCCGGGTGCCTGTGGTGCGTCCGTCCTCCGCTCGGGGCGCAGCCTGTTCGATCGCCGCGGCGTGTGGTACAAGAATGCCTATCAGGCGAGCGGCGCGGCCCGGCAGCATCCTCCATGAATAGAGCGTGGCCCCCCTGGCTGTGTTGTGACCAGGCCGGCGCTTACCGACTGCGAATCGGAGAAAGGAAGCCAGATGAGACTCATTCTCGTTCTGTTGGCGATCACCAGTGTCGGAGCCGGCCCCACCCCCAGACCGGAGGATCCGACCGCCACCTCTTCCGAGTCAGGCGCGGACAAGAAAGAGCTCATGTCGGCCGAGACCTTCGCCGGCCTCAAACTGCGCTCGCTGGGACCTGCGCTCATGTCCGGCCGAATCGGTGACCTCGCCGTTCATCCGAACGACCGGAGCCACTACTACGCGGCGGTCTGCTCGGGTGGCGTGTGGAAGACGACCAACGGCGGCACCACCTGGAAACCCGTGTTCGACAAGGAGGGCTCCTTCTCCATCGGCTGCGTCACCATGGACCCCAACAATCCGTCCGTCGTCTGGGTCGGCACCGGCGAGAACAACAGCCAGCGCAGCGTGTCTTTCGGCGACGGCGTCTATCGGACCCGCGACGGTGGCGCCCACTGGGAAAACCTGGGCCTCAGAGATTCCGAGCATATCGGCATGATCCTCATCGACCCGCGTGACTCGGACACGGTATACGTTGCAGCCCAGGGCCCGCTCTGGAGGTCCGGGGGTGACCGCGGCTTGTACAAGACGACAGACGGAGGCACATCGTGGGAGCGCATCCTCCACGTCAGCGACGACACCGGTATGAACGAGATTCATGCCGATCCGCGCGATCCGGACGTCCTCTACGCCTCGTCCTACCAGCGTCGACGTCATGTGTGGACGCTGATCAACGGTGGCCCGGAGTCCGCCATCTACAAGTCCACCGACGCCGGCGCAACCTGGCGGAGGCTGAAGCACGGCCTGCCCGAAGTTGAGATGGGCCGCATTGGACTGGATGTCTCGCCGGCCAATCCAGATGTCGTCTACGCCATAGTGGAAGCCGCCAACGACAAGAGCGGTTTCTACCGGTCTGAGGACCGGGGCGAAACCTGGTCGCGAATGAGTGATCAGAAGACCACCAGCCCCCAGTACTACAACGAGATCGTCTGCGACCCCGTGGAGGTGGATCGGGTCTATTCGCTGGACACCTTCCTGCAGGTAACGAACGACGGCGGCAAGACCTTCAAGCGCGTCCCCCGGAAGCACCGCCACGTCGACGACCATGCCCTGTGGATCGATCCCGACAACAACGACTATCTGCTGATTGGCTGCGATGGTGGCGTCTACGAGAGTTACGACCGGGGAGCAAACTGGCGCTACATGCCTAATCTCCCGGTTACGCAATTCTACCGGGTCAGTGTCGATGATTCGACACCGTTCTACTACGTCTACGGAGGCACCCAGGACAACAGCACTCTGGGCGGGCCGTCGCGCACCACCAGCCCGGCCGGCATCACCAACGAGGACTGGTTCATCACCGTGGGCGGTGACGGCTTCGAGTCACAGATCGATCCTGAGGACCCCAACATCGTGTACAGCCAATGGCAGCACGGCGGCCTGGTACGCCACGACCGCCGTAGCGGCCAGCGCGTGGACATCAAGCCGCGCGAAGCGCCGGGCGAGGAGCCCTACCGCTGGAACTGGGACTCGCCGCTCATCCTCAGTCCGCACGATACGCATCGCCTCTACTTCGGGGCCAACAAGCTGTTCCGGTCCGATGACCGGGGCGACAGTTGGACCACGGTAAGCGGCGACCTCTCCCGGGAGCTGGACCGCGACGCGTTGGAGGTGATGGGCAAGATTCAGAGCGCCGACGCCGTCAGCAAGAACCTGAATACTTCCCACTATGGCAACACCGTGTCCCTCAGCGAGTCGCCGCTGCTCGAGGGGCTGATCTACGTGGGCACCGATGACGGACTCATCCAGGTCACCGAGGACGGTGGGCAGAACTGGCGTAAGATCGCGCCCTTCCCCGGCGTTCCGGAGCTCAGTTACGTGAGCTGCCTCTTCGCGTCACAGCACGATGCGGACACCGTCTACGCCGCGTTCGACAATCACAAGAGTGGAGACTTCAAGCCCTACGTCCTGGTGAGTGCTGATCGTGGCCGGACCTGGGCCTCGATCGCCGGCGACCTGCCCCAGCGGGACTTCGTCTATTCGCTGGCGGAGGATCATGTCGACCCCGGGCTGCTCTTTGCCGGCACCGAGTTCGGCGCCTACTTCACCTCCGACGGGGGCAAGCGGTGGATCAAGCTGACCGGCGGCGTACCGACGATCGCCGTTCGCGATCTGGCAATTCAGAAGAGGGAGCACGACCTGGTCCTGGGCACCTTCGGAAGAGGTTTCTACGTGTTGGACGACTACACACCGCTGCGCCACCTTAAGTGCGGCGTGCTCGAACATGAGGCCGCCCTGTTTCCCGTCAAAGAGGCCTTGCGTTACGTCGAGACAGCCCGGCTCGGTGGCTCGTCGGGCCGGGGCACCCAGGGGGCCTCCTACTACGCCGCGCCCAACCCGCCCTTCGGCGCCGTCTTCACCTACTACCTGAAGGAGAAGATCACCACCCGCAAGGAACGTCGCCAGGAGGCGGAGAAGAAGGCGGCCAAGGAGGAGAAGACAGCGCCCTACCCAACCATGGACGATCTGCGCGCCGAAGACCGCGAGAAGGAGCCCACTGTCGTCCTCACCGTGCGCGACGAGTCCGGTGCGGTGATGCGGCGTATCACCGCCCCTCGCGGCAAGGGCTTTCACCGGGTCGCCTGGGACCTGCGGTTTCCGGCGGCCACGCCGACCGTGCTGAAGCCGCCGACTAATCGCGCACCGTGGGATCGCCCTCCCGCCGGCCCCCTGGCCTTGCCCGGCCGCTACACCGTCACCCTGGCCAGTGAGATTGACGGTGCCGTCAGGCAACTGGCTGATCCCCAGCCGTTCGACGTCGTGCCGCTCGAGTTGGCAACCTTCGAGGCCAAGGACCGCGCGGAAGTGCTGGCCTTCCGGCAGAAGGTGAGCCGATTGCAGCGGGCGGTGCGCGGAGCCATCAAGGCCGCCGAGGAAGCCAGAACGCGGCTATCGTATCTGCGCAAGGCGTTCGTCGACACACCGGCCGCCGATCCCGGCCTGCTGGGTGAGATTCATCGCCTGGATCAGCGGCTCGACCAACTGCTCGTCAAATTGCGCGGCGATCCCATGCTCCGCAAGCGGGAGGAGCCCCTCCCGCCGTCGATCAACGGTCGCGTGCAGCAGGTCGCTGGCAACCAGTGGCACACGACGTCCCCGCCAACGCAGACTCAGCGAGACGCCTACCGCCACGCAGGCACCGAGTTCGAACCGGTGCTGGCGGACCTGCGCGCCCTGCTGAGTGACGACCTGGAACGCCTGGAAGCACAGCTAGAAGCGGCCGGCGCACCCTGGACGCCAGGACGCATTCCCGTCTGGGAGATGGAGTGACAGTCTCGCCAGACCTGACAACGAAAGGGGGTGCTGACAATCCCGTCGATCGGGACCGGCAGCACCCCCAGGGCACTGTCGCCAGGTTTACAGTCAGAACTCGTTCAGATTGTCGTCGCCACTGTCGAGCGGGATGAACTCATCTTTCGGCTCGGTACCGGTGGTCGTGGTCGGCGCGGCCTTGGCTGGCTCGGAGTCGCCCCCGCCGGCGCTGGCACCCTGCTGGCCTTGGGCGGTATTGGCCTGACCAGGCGCAGGCGTGTTTCGGCGGTCGACGTTCAGGTTTTCCATGCCGATCACGTCCGCAAGCTCGCGGGCAGTGTTGGCCACCGTGTCCGCCTGGGCGCTAAGCTCCTCGACAGCGGAGGCCGACTCCTCCGCACTGGCCGCCATCGACTGGGTGACTCGATCCATCTGCGACACGGCCGAGTTGATCTGGCCCACGCCCTGGGCCTGCTGGCTGGACGCCTGGTTGATGTGGCTGACCAAGTCGGAAACCTTGGTCACGTTCTGGACGATGGCGGTCAGCGCACTGCCGAAGCCGCTGGACACGTCCGTGCCCTCGCGAGCCCGCGTGACCGATGCTTCGATGAGGCCGGTGGTTTCCCGGGCCGCCTCTGCCGCGCGCATGGCCAGGTTGCGAACCTCGTCGGCCACCACCGCGAATCCCTTGCCGTGTTCACCCGCCCGGGCCGCTTCCACAGCCGCGTTGAGCGCCAGGAGGTTGGTCTGGAAGGCGATCTCCTCGATCACCTTGATAATCTTGCTGATCTGGTCCGACGACTCGTTGATAGCCGCCATGGCCTCTTCGAGTCGAGTCATTTCGGTCTCGCTCTGGCGGGCATCATCGGTGGCCTTGGTTACCAGGTTTGCCGCCTCTTCGGCATTAGTGGCGTTGGTCCGCGTCATGGCCGACATCTCTTCCAGCGCGCTGGAGGTCTGCTCAAGCGACGAAGCCTGTTCGCTCGACGCTTCGGCCAACAGGGTCGATGACGAGTTGACCTGGCCCGACGCGTCCGCCACCGCCACCGCCCCGTCTGTCATGGACCGTACGATGCGTTTGATGGGCAGCACGATGCTGCGGGCGATGAAGTAGAGGACCAGGCCCAGGACGGCGATGGTGCCCACCGCCACGCCGGTCGACACCGTCTTGGCAGTTTGCAGCGTTTCCGTCAGCCCGGCAGCCGCCTCCTGTTGCTCCTCGTTGACGGAGGCGACGATGTTCGCCAGGCTTGCGGCCACGACCTCGGCGTGCTCGTCCACCACGTCGTCGATCTCCTCGAAGGCCGCTTCCGCTTCCGCCGCTTTCCGGGCGCTGACCTCGATCAGTTGAGCCAGGTCGCCGCTGATGCCCTGGGCGAGTTGCTCGACGGCCGGGCCGACTGACGCAGCCAGCCGCTTGTTCTCAGTCGTGTCCATCATTTCGACCAATTGCTTCTGGTAGACCGTCTGGGTGGCGATGGCCTCGTTTATGTCGGCCAAGCGCCCCTCCTCTATCCGGCCCTCGTGCCGGTCGATGATCGAGTCCATGGCGGCCAGCATCAGCACCAGGTGCGTGCTCCGCATGTCGGCGATCAGATCGATGGTCTTGGTCAGCCCGGCGACATCACTGTTGGCAAGCCGGTCATGTACGGACGACGCCAGGCCGGCCAGAGCCTCGCTGTAGCCGTCACCGTGCTCATCCAGAGTATCATCAATGGCCACGAAGGCGGCCTCGATCGCCTGGACCTCCGCGGCGCTCTTCTCTATCAGTTCCACCAGATCGAGCTGGACACCCTCTGCCAGTCCGTCGATGGCGGAGCCCAGGTCGTCGACAAACTTCTTCTCCTCGGGTGTACGCACTTGGGCCAGGAGCTTCTGCTGGCTCTGCTGCTGCGACTCCACGGCCGAGTTGATGGTCTCCAGGCGACCTTCTTCGACCTTACCCTCGTCCTTGTCGATGATGGAGTCCATGGCCGCCAACATGAGTTGCAGGTGCGTGGTTCGCATCTGAGCGATCAGGTCGATGGTATCGGACGCTGCAGTGCCTCCGTCCTGCCAGGACCGCACGGACTGTTCGATGGCGTCAAGTGTGTCGGCCACGCCATCTCCCTGCACGTCCAGAACATCGTCGATCTCCACGAAGGCTGCCTCGATGGCCAGAGCCTTCTGAGAACCAGTGGCGATCAGTTCGGCCAGATCGACCAGGATGCCCTGCTCCAGCTTCTCCAGCGCTTCGCCCATAGCGCCGACGAACTGCTGCTCCTCCGTAGTGGTGGCCAGCGTCTGCAACTCGGCCTTCTTGCTCTTTAGCAGGGCAGCACTCTTCTTGATAATCTCCAGCCGTTCCGGGGCAATCTCACCATCGTTCTTGTCGATGATGGAGTCCATCGCGGCCAGCATCAGCTCGAGGTGTACGGCGCGCAGCTCCCCGACAAGTTCCACGGCCCCGAGGAGTTTCTCGCCACCACCGGCCTCCAGCCGCTGGCGCACCGATGCCTCAACGGTGTCGAGCGTCTGCTCGATCTTTCCTCCCTGTTCGTCGAGTACGTCGTCAATCTCGTCGAACTGGGCGATCGTCTCTTTAGCCAGCTTGCCGTTCTCCTCGATTAGCTTCGGCAGCTTGACTTGGATGAAGTCAGTCAGCGGGCCAAGGTTCTCCTGGATCCTGGCGGCCTCCTGCTTCTCCGCCTCGGTGTCGGCCAGATCGAGCAGCCCGCCCACGTTCTCCCTGAGGAACGTGCAAGATTCCGCGATAATCGACAGCCGCTCGGGAGAAATCACGCCTTCGTCCTTGTCGACGATCGAGTCCATGGCTGCCAGGACCAGCTCAGACTGTGCCTGGTTCATCTCGTTGACCACGGCTAACTGCCGGCTGCGCTCCTCGCTCTGCTGTAGGGCCGTGCCCACGCTGCTGTTGGATCGCCACGTGGTCGCCGTTAGCACCAACATACCCACCAGGGCAATCACCCCGATCACCCACATCTTCGCCGCCAGACTCAGATTCTTCACGTTAGTCGTCTCCCTGCGGAAAGGTCCCTGCTGCCCACCCAGCCCGTGGTCTCGGCGCGATGGTCCGAGAACGTATCGGTTGTGGCTGCCCAAAACAGATCCTGAGCCCGGGGCGATGTCACGTGACCGCCCGAATACAGGCCAGCTTTTTCAGAACTCCGAGCACGTGACAGGACGCTCGCATGACGCCGCTCGCTCCGTGCCACCTACTGGCACGGCGCCCGTCGCGACTCGAACCGGTCCCAACCTGCTGACGGTGTCGAAAGATCTGCCGCCGCCCCCCTGCAATCCGATTCTACTGTCGGAAGTGTGCCAGACCGGGTTAAGGTACTGGTGACAGTTTTGTCGCCCCCGAACGCAGGCGCGACGGGAAGATGCGCGTTTTGTCAGCGTGCCAACAAGACTTACTGCAACTCCTCGTGAACTGAGTAACAGACGTTCCGGAATCAGTGCGCTTGCGGTGTGCCCTGGGCAGCCGGTTGCGAAATGCGGCGTCCGATATAACGGACGCCGCATGCACATCAAACAGACCGACTTTCAGATAGGCGGACAGCCCAACGAGGCGACGCTAGGTGCCGTCGGTTGGTGAGCCGTAGCCGTCCGCGGCCGCCGTCACGTCGGTGAGTTCGTCGCTGGTCAGCACCTGGTCGATGTCCAGCAGGATCTTTACCGCCTCTTCGACCTTACCCATGCCCAGGATGAACGTGGTGTCCACCGATCCGCCAACCGACGGCGGCGGTTCGATGTTCTCGCCCTTGATGTCCAGAACCTCCGACACGGTATCCACGATGATGCCGATCTCTCTGCCCACATCGACCACGATGATGCAGGTCTGGTCGGTGTGTTCGATCTCTTCGAGGTCGAACTTCAGGCGCAGGTCGATAACCGGTATCACCTTGCCCCGCAGGTTGATGACACCCTTCATATGACCAGGCATCTGCGGCACGCCGGTGATGTCCTGCACACCGATAATCTCGCGGACCTTGAGGATTTCTACTCCATACTCCTCCTCGGCCAGGTTGAAGGTCAGGTACTTGCCTTCCTGAGCGCTGATCGTCTGGGTGACGCCGTCGCCACTCACCGTAGTCTTCTTGGGGTCGTCAAGTAGAGTGGTTGTCATTATCGTTCTTGACCTTTCTATGGTCTGGTTGACAGGCCCGCGGCCGGACAGAGCCACTGGTGCAGCCGCTGCCGCTCCGCGACCTGGTTGGACCCGGCACAGCCGGCAAGGAAGGCGCCGGGTACGTGAACACGAGCCCGGCGCCCTCCGACTCCATGAATACTCGGACCTGTCTTAGAAGTCGCTCAGGTCCTTGTTGTCGTCCAGCGCCATGAACTCGTCGGACGATCCGTGTCCGGCCTGCTCCTTCGACCGTGGCCCGTCGCCCGTAGCGGCTCCTACCGGTGTGGGGTGTGCCTGCTGGCGCTGCCTCTTCTTCTTGTGTACGGCAGGCGTAGCTGATCCGGTCGCCGCACCGGCGCCACCTACCAGGGACACCAATTCGCCGACCATATTCTTGACCGCGGCCGACTGGGTGCTGAGCTCCTCTGCGGCACTGGCCGACTCTTCGGCCCCGGACGCGTT
The DNA here is from genome assembly GCA_028277545.1 of Phycisphaerae bacterium. Classification (GTDB taxonomy): domain Bacteria; phylum Planctomycetota; class Phycisphaerae; order UBA1845; family UBA1845; genus JANQGB01. The sequence continues at coordinate 9,690 of JANQGB010000871.1, forward strand.
CTGCTGGGTAACCTTGTCCATCTGGGAGACGGCGGTGTTGACCTGGTCCACACCCTGGGCCTGCTCCTGGCTGGCCTTGGTGATCCCGTCGATCAAGTCCGTCACGCTGGTCACGTCGCCGACAATGGCGCTCAGGGCGTCGCCGACCTGGCCGGCCACTTCGGTGCCCTCCTTGGCCTTGTTGACCGAGTCCTCGATGAGACCGGTGGTCTCGCGGGCGGCCTGGGCGGCCCGTTGGGCAAGATTACGCACCTCGTCGGCCACCACGGCGAAGCCCTTGCCGTGCTCACCGGCCCGGGCAGCCTCGACGGCCGCATTCAGGGCCAGCAGGTTGGTCTGGAAGGCTATCTCCTCGATCACCTTGATGATCTTGCTGATCTGCCCCGACGATTCATTGATGGCTGTCATGGCCTCGTTGAGCTGGTGCATGGTTTTGTCACCATCCTGAGCAGCGTTCTTGGCCTTGGCGCTCAACTCGTTGGCCTCTTTGGCGTTCTCGGCATTGGTGCGGGTCATGGCCGCCATCTGTTCCAGAGCCGAACTGGTTTCCTCCAGCGACGAGGCCTGCTCGCTGGCACCTTCGGCCAACTGCTGCGAGGCACCGGCCACCTGTCCGGCCGCGTCGTTAACCTGGTCGGCACCTTCGTTCATGCCGGTGATGATGCGGTTGATAGGCTTCGTAATGGAGCGGGCCAGGAAGAAGGCCAGGAATATCCCGATGGCGATCGCGCCGGCGGCCACGCCCAGCACCGTGTTGACCGCCCGCCCGTTCGACGCCTGTAACCTGGGCCCCAGCGCGTCCTGGTCCGCCTTCACCGAGAGCTTCACGTCCTCGACGTTCCTGGCGATAATCGGACCGATGCGATCCAGCGTGTTCGTTATTACGTCGTTCCGTTCGTGGATGGTCGTCACCAGGTCGTCGAACGCGCTGGTGTAAGTCTCCTTGGCAGCAACAACCGTAGCCAGCATCTCACGCCGCTTGGGATTCTCCAGCTCTTTGTCCAGGACTACCAGGTTCGTCGCCATCTTCCCGAATTCCTCGTGCACCCGATCCACCGCCGACTGGTCATTGGTGTCGAGGAACTTGGCCATGTACAGCCGGGCCAGCATCATGTGCTTCATGGCCAGGCCGGCGACGTAAGCGGCGGTCAGGTCCTGGTCCTGGTTAGCGGAGACCATGATGTCGGTCAGCGTGTTCTCCATGAGCGGACCCTTGACGTTGAGCACGTCATTCACCGCCGTGTTCCGCCGGGCCATGTACTGCTTTACCTGCTCGAAACCGCCCTGGTAATCCTGCACCTCGTCATCCACGCTATCGATCTTGGCGGCCCGCTCGGGGTTCTGAATCTCCTGCTGGGCTTCCGCCAGAAAGCCCTCCATCTTCTCGTAGTACTCGTTGTATTGCTGGATGTCCTTGTCGCTGCCGGTGATCAGGTAATCCTTGACGTTCATGCGGACCATGAGCATGTTGGCCTGCAGTCGCCCGCAGAGGTTGGCGTCGCGAGCCAGGCCGCGATAATCCTCAAACCCGGTCGACGCCGTGCCCATCGCGTTCCAGGACACAGCCGATCCGATCACCAGCAGGACCAGCACGCACGCAAAGCCCGCACCGATCTTCTTACCTAGCCCCAATCTCTTGATCACTTTGTGGTCTCCTTTTGTGGGGTCCGACCTCTAGGACTTGTGATGTGGTTCCAGGACGTGTCGCTCACCGTGAGCGCCGCCCACCCAGACGCACGTACTCCGAGTTGACGCCAGACTCAGCCCTCGCTGGCGGGAGTTGTCATTTGTTTCCTTAAGTGCATTCCCTTTCGCTGCGCGCCCTTCCGGTCCGGTACGGCGCGGACCAATAGAGCTCTGCCGGCAGCCCCGCAGATGGCGCGCAGCGCCGCTTCCCGGCCGGCAACCGCACCGCGTTGGCATCGTGCAGCGAGCTGACGCTCCGGTGACGTTACACGCCTTGGATCACCAGCAGGACTGGCGATCCACTACCTCACGACATGGTTTTGGCACGCGGTGACACGTCTTCTGGCATGACATGTGTCTCCAGTGTCACAGGACATT
>JANQGB010000941.1 GCA_028277545.1 Phycisphaerae bacterium
GCCCCAGTCACTCTGCCTGCTGGCCCAAAGTTCCAGGTGGAAGCGCTGGCCAACCGCGACCTTGCCCATCGAGGCCGGTAAGACATCGGCCGTGTCTTCGAGGCCCGGCCGCCGGACAGCCACTACTGCCAAAGAGGCTCCACCCTCCGGACCGGCCGGAGCTCGCGCCCCGCCACGCCACGCCGGCCAGCAGTTGGCACACGCGTCGCAGGGCGCTCCGTAGCAGAAGGCGAAGCCCGAAAAGTCGCCCGAGGCCACGCAGCCCTCGACGTCACCGTCGAAGTTGTTGACCGCACAGGGATCTTCCGCTTCGTAGCAACTGCCGTAACAGAACGCGAACCAGTTGAAGTCGCCGGAGGCGATGGCACCGCTGCCGTCCATATCGAAGATGCACCACTGGCAGGTGTCCGCCTCGTCGTCGCACTGCTCGCAGACCTCGGTACAGGGATCACCGCCCGCCACGCAGACGCCGTCCTGGCAGGCATCGACCTCCGTGCAGTACAGGCCGTCCGTGCACGGCGTGCCATCCGTGACGTTCGCGTTAACGCAACCGCTGCCCGCCACGCAGGAGTCGTCGGTGCAGGGATTACTATCGTCGCAGTCCAGTGTCTCGCCGGCGACGCAGATGCCCTCCTGACAGGTTTCCTGGCCCGTGCAGGCATCGCCGTCCTCGCACGGCGTACCATCAAGTTCGACGGTGTAGTCACAAGTCGTACCGACACAGACATCAGCCGTGCACGAATTGCCATCATCACAATCACCGTCCGCCGCGCAGGGAGGGGTGTAGAGGATCGACGCTTCGATTCGGTCGATCTCCTCCCCATCTCGGCCCAAGGCTAGGATGACCAGATCGTTGTCGCCCCGCTGGAGCGTGTAGTCGTGCGACCACGTGCCATCCGGATACACGTCAAACTCGGCTGCTGCCACGCCATTCACGCTGACATCGAAGGTGCCCGCCTGGTCGAACGTACCTGACAGCGTGATCACCGGGTCGGGTTCTGTATAGGGGCTCGGCGGCAGCGCCGCCTCGAAGTCCCGCTCCAACTCGGCGTTGATAAACGCGTGTCGGGCTGCTATCCAGTCCTTGAACTCTTGCTTCGTGGTCGGAGAACTACTCCCGTGCTGAGGAGTAGGGAACAGATCGTCCGGCAGAGCGTCGATCCGGGCGTCCATGGCCGACTGCGAAAACTCGTTCTCCAGCAGTTCGACGATGGCCCCTACAAAGAGCGGGGCAAACGCGTCGTGTCGCAGAATTCGCTGGATGGACGGCACGTTGGTGCGCCAGATAGTGTACTGGTTGTTGGTGAAGACGGAGTCCATATCCCAGGGCATCATCGTGGCGTGATCTAACGTGGGATAGAAGTAAACGAAGTAATCGTCGCCGGTATCCAACTGGATGCCGCCCTCCCGGTTGTTCAGGACCATGTGCGTAGCGAACCAGCGAGCCCACTGCTCGACGTCTGCGTAGGTCTCCAGGTTGGCGGGGAACCAGTCGTCGTAGGTACTCTCCGTGCACAGCAGGCCGCCGTCGCTGGTGCTACACCACAGCGCGTCGCACAGGGTGATCAGGTCCGTCCAGTCGTCCGCCGACTCGTTGTTGATCTTCTGATACCCGTTGCGCTCGCTGATGGGATCGGCGCGGTAGGCAGCTGGGTCAAAGCCCTCCCATTCCAGCTTGGCACCGTTATACCGCCCACGATAGATGTTCCCCTCGTCCATGCCGGCTGGAAAGCGGTCGAACCTCTGCAGGAAGTCCTCGTCAATCCGCTCGACATTTGCGTAGATGTGCTCGTTGATCGGGGGATTGGTGCATACGGTCGGGTTGACCTTCAAGCGCACGAGCTGGGCCTTGGGCGCGGGCAACCCCATGGCCCCAAAGACATCGTAGCCCAGGATCTGGCGGACGGGCTGGATGGCCAGGAAGTTGAGGGCATCCGCATCGAAGCCCATTTCCGACGGCATGAGCTGTCCGGCGTTGAAATCGACTCGATAGGAGGCCGGGTTCTGGTTCAGGCTGTTGGCGCCGCGGTAGCGCTCGGTGACGTTATAGTAGATCGTCCCTTGATCATCTATGAAGGTGGCATCGTAAGATAGCCGATTGCGCCCGCTGCCACAGACCTCCTGATGGGCTCGGTTTTCCTCGGTAATAATGAGGTGGTAAGTAGGGAAATCCTCGGGCAGTGCCTCGTCCCAGAACTTGCAGAGGAAAGTCTGGGACGGATTGCCGCGGCTGTCCAGTTGGTCGTGGCCGGGCGGCACAACCGCCACAGCGGCGTCGCCATCGACTGCTTCGACATAGAAATCCAGTCTCTCCTGGTCAGCCAGCCCGGGCACAATCGCCCCGTACACACGGTCGCCGGCCGCCCCATCGCCGTGAGCGCCGTCATCGTGCATCGGCATCGACGAGTAGGCCACCGGGGGACTCTGATCCTGGCGGAAATATAGCGTGACGGTTGGGTCTGCCGTAACATCGTCTATGACAGTTGCTGTCACTGTGACGTCCTGGAAGGACGCTGGGATGGGCGGGCTGTGCCTTGCATCGACGATGACCGGTGCAGGCAACGCGTTGAAAACGCTGTTCTGGGCGCCAGGTGTGCCAGCGGCGCCGGACGAAGCGCTCCAGGCAATGCCGAACTGGTTGGGCAAGCCCGGGTTGACCAGTTCCAGCGACGGTCCGTCCCCGTCCGGCGTCTCCGGCCAGTGCCCACCGTCATCGAAGGTAGCCTCGTCGACCAGGTTGCCGTGACTGTCGGTTATCGCCACCCGCTCGCCGTTGTTGTTCAGCCGCCCGTTAGCCCACTGCAGGGCGCCGGCGTAGCCGGTAGCGGCTTCCAGCGAGGCCGGGTCGAGCGAGAGGACGAGAAAGTCGCCCGCGTTGATGGTCGTCCCCGGCGGAAAGTCCAGGTCGATGCCGTCGGACACTGACCAGCCCGTCAGATCAATGGCGTCGGTGTGGGCGTTGAAGAGTTCGAGGAACTCGAGCACCTCGCTCGCGTACGTGTCATCC
>JANQGB010000996.1 GCA_028277545.1 Phycisphaerae bacterium
GACTTCCACCTTCCACGGCGGCTTGTCGACGCCCGAGGGCCAGAGCTATCCGGCCAACACCCCGCCGCTGCTCATCGCCCACGGCGGCGCCGACACCTCCATCACCATGGACCACGTGGCCACCCTGTCCAAGGAGCTGGAGGAGGCGGGGGTCCCGTACGAGATCCAGGTCTATTCCGGCGCCCCCCACGCCTTCACCGTGTTCGGCTCCAACCGCTACCGCAAGACGGCCGACGAGCACTCGTGGGACGCCTTCACCGACTTCCTGATGGCCAACCTGGGGAAGTAGGCTGTCCGCAATCGGACCGGACCGTTCCACGATCTCGCAATAACGCGTCGGCGCTCTGCCCCTCGAACACGGGATGGGCGCTCGCGCAGGCGCGGGGATCACAACGCCCGGGCGGCCTCCAGCACGGCGTCCACGTGGCCGGGGACCTTCACCTTGCGCCACTCGGCGCGCAGGATACCGGCGGAGTCGATAAGGAAGGTGGCGCGGTCGATGCCCATGTACGTCTTGCCGTACATGGACTTCTCCACCCAGGTGCCGTAGGCCTCGCAGACGTCGCCGTCGGCATCGGACAGCAGGGTGAAGGGCAGGTCGTGCTTGGCCTTGAACTTGTCGTGCTTGGCGACGGAGTCCTTGGATACCCCGACGATCTCGGCGTCGATGGCGGAAAAGTCGGGCAGCGCGTCGCGGAACCCGCAGGCCTCCTTGGTGCACCCCGGCGTGTCGTCCTTGGGATAGAAGTACAGCACCACCGTCCTCCCCCGCAGATCCGACAGACTGACGCTGCCGCCGCCGTCCCGAGGCAGGGTGAAGTCGGGTGCAGGGTTGCCAACCGTTGCCGTTGCTGCCATCAGCGCGCCTCCCTCACTATAGATGCCCCTTATACGTCCCGGGATGCGGGGCGGATCAAGGGCAGGGCGGCAGCGCCCGTCGATTAAGGATACTCGAAATTAGTCTACTGTTGTCTAATCGCGGCTTCTCTCACACTCCCCTGCTTGAGAGCTAGAATCGCGCCACCGATTAGCGGCTGCTATATTGGATACTCGACTTATTTGGAGGGCTCGCATGGTCAATCGCAGTAATGCTCGCTCACGACTCATCGTGGTTGCGTCACTCGTCCTTCCGGCACTCCTTGCCGCGTGCGGACCGAGTGCAGAAGAAAAGGCGCGCCGTGCATCAGCTGCTGAAGCACGTGCAGCAGCAGCGCAAGCGTTGGCCGACAGGCGCGAAGCCATGATGTCGAGAGCCGAGGAGCGCAGTCGGACTGGAGATCAAGGTCCGCCGCGGGTTTACGATCCGGGTTACCGTGTCGCTCGCTGCGGTGGGCGGACGATAACAGACGACGTCGGCTACATCAAAGCGCCGTCCCTGATCGGTGACAGCGAGGCCGCGCCTTCCGCCGCTGTGTGCGAAAACACCAAAGCCGGAAGGGCGATTATTGCTTGGAGAGACTGGTTCTGTGAGGGCGACAGAGTGTGCGTGCTGTCATACTGGGCCGAGGCGACTCGGAAAGGGGAACCCGTGTTCATACCGTTGATGACCAGCATCATAGACATAAGCATGACCATCAGAGGAGCGGGAGCTACATATCGATTTTCGCCTGCGCGATGGCCGAACAACTGAGCCGCAGCGTTTGAAATGCAAGGACTGCGG
>JANQGB010001013.1 GCA_028277545.1 Phycisphaerae bacterium
CTGGTCGAACGGCACGTCCGTCCCGGTGAAGAAGTACGAAATTCCGCGCCGGGTACAGAACTCCTTCAGCGACCCGCAATAGGCCTGCAGGTTCTGCTGGTAGCGGTTGAGCAGCGCTCGGCTGATGGTCACCTCGGCCACGTCCTCGTCCTCGACGTCGAGCAGTCGTAGATCGCCCGCCAGTTCGGGGTTTATCTCTTCCGGCGAGAGGAGCTGAATCGCGTAGATGTCCAGATCCCGCCCCAGCAGGTAACGCAAGCCCTCTTCGAAACCGCCCTTGTCAAAGAAATCGCTCAGCACCAGCAGGATGCCGCGCTGCGGATGGCGGATCACCTGCTGCTTGCAGGCCAGTGACAGGTTACTGGCCCCGTCGAACTCCAGCTTGGTCAGGAACTCCATGACCTTGAACATCAACCGTCGACCGCGCACACCGGCCAATTCCTGCGTCAGGCCGTTGGCGTAAGTGTAGATGCTGACCCGATCGAAGTTGCACAGACCGATGTAAGCCAGCGCAGCCGTTACGCGCTTGGCGTACAGCCCCTTGCTCGGCTCTCCCCAGTCCATACTCTTGGAGGCGTCCAGCAAAATGCTGATGTGCAGGTCCTCTTCCTCCAGGAACAGCTTGAGAAAGAGCCGGTCCAGCCGGGCCAGGATGTTCCAATCGAGGAAACGCAGATCGTCACCCACGACGTAGGGGCGGTAGTCGGCAAACTCGACGCTCTCGCCCCGCCGCTTGCTCTTGCGCTCGCCGCGCATCTTGCCGGCGAAGATCTTGCGAGAGACGTACTGCAGGCGTTCGATCTGGGCCATGAACTCCGGATCGAGCAGTTCGTCGTTCTTTTCCCGAGTGCTTAGCGCCATGCGTCGGTCAACATTACCAGGTCGCTACGGAAATCCACCGGCGATTGGTCAGGCCGCCGCTTCGGACATGGTGGGCGTCTTCTCTATAATCTCGTTAAGCACGTCGTCGGTGCCGATACCTTCCGCTTCACCTTCGAAATTGAGCAGCACGCGGTGTCGCATGGCTGGCAGGTAGACCTTCTGCACGTCGGAGAAGCTGGCGTTGAACCGCCCATCCAGCAGAGCCTGCAGCTTGGCGCCCAAGGTGACCGCCTGGGCACCACGCGGCGACGCCCCCCAGCGGACGTACTTGTTGGTGGCTCCCACCGCGTAGGGTCCATCAGGGTGAGTCGCCATCACGATACGTATGGCATAGTCCTGAACGTGCGGGGCCATCACCACTCTGCGCACGAGATTCTGGGCCCCAACGATCTCCTGTCCCATCATGACCGGCTTGAGGTCCGGCTTGTGGCCGGTGGTGGTGCGGTCCAGGATCACCTTCAGGTCGTCCTTGCCGGAGTAGGTTACGACCAGCTTGTAGAAGAAGCGGTCGAGCTGGGCCTCGGGCAGCGGGTAGGTGCCCTCCTGCTCAATGGGGTTCTGGGTGGCCATGACGAAGAACGGCTCCTGGAGTGCAAAGCGATGCCCACCGGCCGTAACCGCGTGCTCCTGCATGGCCTCGAGCATGGCCGACTGAGTCTTGGGCGTGGCCCGGTTGATCTCGTCGGCCAGGATCATCTGGGCGAACAGGGGGCCCTTCTGGAACTCCATCGCTCGCCGCCCCGTGGCCTGGTCCTCGTTCATGATGTTCGTGCCGATGATGTCCGCCGGCATCAGGTCGGGCGTGAACTGAATGCGCGAGAAGTCGAGTTGCAGCGCCTCCGCCAGCGACCGGATCAGGTAGGTCTTGCCCAACCCCGGGACTCCCTCCAGCAGGGCATGCCCGCCCACGAAGAGGCAGGTCAATACGCCCTCCACGACTTCCTCGTGCCCCACGATGGCCTTACCCACCTCGTCGCGCACCCGCTTGAACTTGCTGCGGTACTCCGCCGCCGCTTTCTCGGGATCGGGTCTCTGTCCTTCAGCCATAACGTTCTCCTTGGCTGGCCATACGGCAACGGCTCTCGCCTGTTACGGCACCGGTCGTTAACCAGTGACTGAGCTGGCCGCTACTCCTCCTGGTCGATGTCCTTGCGGGCCCGGCGCTTGGCCTTCAGCAGCCGCGACGTTACGTCCGCTTCCTGGTCTTCTTTGCTGTCGCCCGCGGGTTTGCGGCGCTTCTCCACGTACCGCGGTTCTCCCTTGGCACCACCGAGTTGTTCGTGCAGATCGCCGGCCGGCTGCTTGGCCTGTTGATCGCCCACGTCGAAGCGAGCCCCGGCGTCAGGGGCCGGCTCCGCGCACGACGCACCACCGTCCTTCGTCTGTTCATCGCGCACACGATCACGCGTGCCTTTGAGCTGCTCCAGAGCCACGCTGCTGCGGTCGCCGGTCTGGCTGAGCGCGGTGACCGAATGGGTCAGCCCCTCGATGGCCGGGCGGATGGAGCGGAACCGGATCGACCACCCGATCAGTTCCGCCAGGACCAGCACGCCCAGCACGCCCAGCACCGACCCGTGGATCAGGTCCATGCCCCAGAGCAGAAAGACTATGACCACCGCTTCCACACAGATGGAGAAGGCCAGCCAACTGGCCAGTCGACGCACCGCCACATCCAATAGGAACAGCGGCAAGACCAGCCAGGCCAGCGTCCAGTCCCAGGCCGGTCGCCGTGAGACCGTGGGCGGCAGATCGTGCGAGAAGATGTCGTCCTGCTCCGGGTCACCCGTCAGCCAGCGGCCACCGGTGATCTCAGCCACCTGCCGGAGCAGCGCCTCGTTGGTCCGCAGTTCGCGGAATTCCGGCGAGAATGGTACCGCCGCCCCAGCGTTTATCTGCCCCACTGACTCCAGCGCCCCGCCGCCGCCCTGCTGAAGCACCCGCACGTTTGATACGTATTGACCGGTCTGTTCTACCGGGAATGTCGCCTCGTAGTGCCCCGGACCGGTCTGCACGAAGGTCAGGGGTCGGCCGGTCAGGTCCGGCGCCACCACGTTGGCATCCAGCACCAGCCGGTCGAGGTAGTTTCCGTCTTCGTCCAGGGCGTCGATGCTGACCCGCCCGGTGTCGCCCTCGATACGCACGAAGGTCTCGAAGTTGGCCGGCGCCTCCTGTCGCATGCTCCAGCGCACTATCTGGGCCCACAGCTTCGAGAACCGGGCCCACCGGGTCCAATGTTTGCCCCAGCGAGGCCAGTACCCGCTGGTAAACGCCACCGTCTTGCCCAGCCCCTCCTGCCAATGGGCCAGCACGGGGTCATTGCCGTCCTTGGTGGCCCGGATCAGTGGCACCTGCACCCGCGAGTCAGACTTGGCCGAGGTCAACACCAGCCCGCCGAGTTCAGGAACGTCGTCGGTGGTGAACACGCCGGGCAGAACATCGCTGTCTCGAAACATGACCTGCGGCTGGAAAGGCTCGTCGATGATCAGCGGCCGGCGGACTATCTTCGACTCCTTGACGAAAATCTGGGGCAGCCGGCGCGGATTTTCGTCAAGGAGTCGAAGATAGTCCGCCGGCCGCTGATCATCGACGAGCCTTTCCAGCCGCAGGTCATGTTTCGAGACAGCGATGGTCTGCCCGGCGTGTTCACCACCGACGAC
>JANQGB010001130.1 GCA_028277545.1 Phycisphaerae bacterium
CGTCATGGCCGTCCACCGTCACGGTCCTGGCCTGCAGCGGGCGGGCCAGGTCCGCCACCTCCGAGCCCGGCCGGTCGATCAGCAGCAGCTCATAGCCGGCCGACCGCAGCGCCTTGCTGACGGCCGTTCCGATCCCGCCCGCCGCACCGGTCACCACAACAAGGTCAGCCATGGCTTGCGCCCCTTCCGCATCGATTCCGCGCCCCATGCAGCAAGACCGACGCTGCCTTGGTCAAGGGCGGTACGCCTTCTGCCATGCGTGCGACCCTTGCGGGAATGTCGATCGAGCAATGCGCAGCCTGCAATGGTCGCCGCGTTGATCACCTGTAAACCAAAGAAGAATCAGCGGACTCTCATGATTCGATAGTTTGCGAAGCCATCTGACCTTGCCGCCAACCCGCCGGTCACACGCCAGTCACACGATTGACACATGGCGCCGACTGTGCGCTGATTATCCACAGCGGGCCCGCAGTGGCCGCTCAGTGAATTACTAGAGCAAAGAGAATAGTAATTCCCGCGGAGGGATTTCTATTCTCTTTGCTCTTTTTTTGTGCCAGGAGGCGAACAGATGGCGAATATCTCTGACTTTTCGCTGGAGCTGTTTTCCCTAAAGGGCAAGAACGGGATCGTCACCGGCGGCAACACCGGGCTGGGACAGGCGTTCTCCCTCGCCCTGGCGAAGGCCGGGGCCAATGTCTTCATCCCCACGGTGATGGATGACGGCGGCGAGACCCGCGCGCTGATCGAGGAGACCGGCGCCCGGGGGGTGCTGACCCAGGCGGACATCACCGAGGACGGGGTGCCCGGGCGCGTGGTGGCCGCCTGTGCCGACGCCTTCGGCTCGGTGGACATCCTGATCAACTGCGCCGGCATCTGCATCAACGTCCAGGACGTCACCCAGTTCGGCCGGGCGCAATGGGACGCGATGATCCGGGTGAACCTGACCGCCGCCTTCGAGATGAGCCACGAGGCGGCCAAGCTGATGATCCCGCAGCGCAGCGGCAAGATCATCAACATCTGCTCGCTGTTCTCGTTCCTGGGCGGCCAGTGGTCGCCCGCCTACGCCTCCAGCAAGCACGGCCTGACCGGCTTCACCAAGGCGTACTGCGATGAACTGGCCCAATACAACATCCAGGTCAACGCGATCGCACCCGGCTATTTCGCGACCAAGCTGACGGAAAAGACCAGAAGCAACCCGGAGATCAACCAGCGGATCCTCGATCACATCCCGGCCAACCGGTGGGGTGACCTGATGGATCTGATGGGCGCCACGGTGTTCCTGGCAAGCCGCGCCTCCGACTACGTGAACGGGCAGATGATCGTGGTGGACGGCGGCTACCTGGTCCGCTAGCCGCGCGCCCCTGCCGGAACCAACAACCAACCCTCGAGGAAACGTCTTTCGGGAGTGCCTCTCGATGAGCGAACTGACCATGCCCGCGGACAGGAAGACCGGTTTCGCCGCCAACAAGGCCCGGTATTTCCAATTCGCCCTGCTGCTGCTGGCCGCGGGGTCGATCTACCCGCTGCTCTATCTGCGCCAGAACTTCGAAAACACGCTGCTGGTGGCGTTCAACATAACGGCCGAAGACCTCGGTGACTTCAACTCGATCCTCGGCCTGATCTACGTCAGCACCTATATCCCCAGCGGCTGGCTGGCCGACCGGTTCTCCACCAAATACCTGATCGTCTTCTCGGTCGGGGCGGTCGGGTTGCTGGGCTTCTGGTATTCCACCTTCCCCGGCTACTACGCCCAGATGTTCATCTTCATCGGCTGGGGCCTGTGCGCCGGCCTGACCTTCTGGGCCGCCCTGATCAAATCCGTCAACATGCTGGGCCATGGCGACGAGCAGGGCCGGTTCTTCGGCATCCTGGACGGCGGCCGCGGGCTGGTGGAAGCGGTGCTAGCCAGCGCCGCGGTGGCCATTTTCGCCTACTACATGGCCGGCACCAACGACCAGGCCCTGGGCGTCCAGGGCTTCAAGGTCGCCATCTACATGTACTCGACGGTCTGCGTCGTCATCGCGGTCCTGGTGGCGCTGTTCTTCAGCAAGGAGCCCACCGGCAGCCGCGGCATGGCCGCCGCGGCGGAGGCCGAGGAACGCCAGGGCGGCGTGTGGCAGCGCACCTGGGAGGACCTGAAGACGGTGTTCTCCATTCCCCAGGTCTGGGCGATGATGGTGATCATCCTGTGCGGCTACTCGCTGTTCTGGGCGACCTATTCGGTGTCGACCTTCGTGCAGGTGCGCTATCAGGAAACCGCCGTGGTGGCCGCCTTCATCACCGCGGCGAAGCTGTGGATGCGGCCCATCGGCGGCATCGGCGGCGGCTTCCTGGCCGACTGGATCTCGCGCAAGACCGTGCTGGGCTGGAGCATGGTGCTGGCGTCGCTGACCCTGGTCGGGTTCGCCTACGCCCCGGTCACCATCGGGCCCTATGTGCTGCTGGTCTTCGTGATCACGCTGGGCGTGGCGACCTATGCCATCCGCGGCCTGTACTGGTCGCTGTTGGACGACTGCCGGATTCCGCTGAGCGCGGTGGGTCTGGGCATCGGCGTGATCTCCATGGTCGGTTACACGCCGGACATCTTCCTGCCGCAGATCAACGCGGTGCTGGTCGACCTGTATCCGGGCATCACCGGCGCCCAGCTCTACTTCGTCTTCATCGCCGCGTGCGGCCTGGTCGGCGCGCTGGTCGCCTTCTCCTTCAAGGAACGCAAGGCCCGCCACGAAGT
>JANQGB010001163.1 GCA_028277545.1 Phycisphaerae bacterium
ATGAATGGCCTCTTTCCAACAGGACACCCTGTGGCCTTCAAGACGATCCTGCTGCTGCTGGGCTTCATGTTCTTTAGTGTTGGCGCCCTGTTCATCCCACTGGTCGGAGTTATCGGCTACGTGGTCCATTACCACTTCTGGCCCGAGAACCACTGGTGGGGCCAGGCGCTCTCATCGTGGAACCTGCGCTACGCATTCACCATCGGGCTCTGCCTTTTGGTGGGGACGCTTCTGAACAAGCACAAGCTCAAGCTCAACGGCGTGGCCATGAAGGGCCACGAATGGTTGTTGCTGCTGTTCTGGGCGACCGCCGTGGCCAGTATCTGGACAGGGATCGACGTCAGTGACTACTCAACGCAGGGGGCACATCAAAACTACCTGATTGACAAGCTGAGCAAGGTCATCCTGTTCTGTTTGCTCATGTCGCACGTTGTTACGACGCCGAAGCGAGTGAATCTGCTGTTCTGGACGCTGATCATCGGCACGCTGTACGTTGGCCACCAGGCCTGGTGCGCGCCGGTCTGGAAGTTCACCAGGGCCCGGCTGGAGGGCATTGGCGGACCTGACTTCCGCGAGTCCAGCTACCTGGGCGCCCACTTCGCCCTGATCCTGCCCATCATCGGAATCCAGTTCCTGCGCGGGGGCTGGAAGGCCAAGGCCATCTGCCTGGCCGCGGGCGGTTTCGCCATGAACGGACTGATCCTGACGCGGACGCGAGCCGCCTTCCTGGGAGTTTGCGTCGGCGTTATTGCCGCCTTCCTGTTCGCTCTGAAGGGCCGCCGGCGCCGGATTTTCCTGTACCTGCTGCCGGGCATCCTGGTTGGAGGTTACCTCACCGATGCCGGCTTCCGCCACCGCATGCAAACCATTCGGACAGATCCTGCGCCGACCGAGACTCCGGAAGACGCCTCGGCGTATAACCGGTTGATCATCTGGCAGGCCGCCGGCAGGATGTTCATGGACCATCCCATGGGCGTGGGCGCGGGGAACTTCCGGGCACTGCTGAGCAGCTACGTGTCCGGCGTAGCCCGTCGTGACGCACACAACACAGTCATTCGCTGCGCCGTTGAACTGGGAGTTCCGGGAATCACTGTTCTGTGCCTGGTTGTCGCGTCGGCCGTGCTGTGCCTGGTTCGCGCGCGATGGTATGCGTGTCAGTGTCCTGACGCCTGGCAACTCCGATATTTCTGTTATGGGACCGGTGTGTCACTCGCGGTGCTCCTGACCACGTCCTTCTTCATGACCCAGTTGTACATCGAAGAATTCTGGTGGATGTTGACGTTGCCCGTATGCGTGCTTCGGGCGGCGGAGCACGAATACGCCTGGTCGCGCGAAACCGAGTGGAATGACGAAGCGGAGGGGGCGCCTGTTCTGACCGACGTGGACCTGTGCCCGAGCGGGCTGGGGTGGGGGTGATGCGCGTTCTGCACCTGCTGCACTCGTTGCGTCGCGGCGGCCTGGAGCGGGTGGTCGTGACTGTCGCCAACGGTCTCGCCAGGAGAGGCGTCTCGCAGGGGGTGTGTTGTCTCCACGACGCCGGACCGCTGATCGACGCCCTGGACCCCGCAGTCTCGCGGATCGTGCTGTCGGCCCGGCCCAACGACGTGACCCTGCCGTTCGCGCTGCTGCGGGCGTATCGCTCGTTTGATCCCGACGTAATCCATACGGTTGACTTTTGTAGCTGGCCCGATGCTACGCTGGCGGCGTTGCTCCGCCCGCGGGTTGGCCGCCTGCACACCTTCCACGGGTTCCTCGAGCCGCCGCCGGCCCGCTGGCGCTGGGTCGGCAAGTGCCTTAGCCGCGTAACGCACACCTTGCAGGCCGTTAATCCGGACACAGCCGATCAGGCGGCTGGTTACTACGGCATACCGCGCGAGCGCATCGACATCATCCCCAACGGCGTGGACGTCGAATGGTTCGACCCCACGCCGAGAGCCGCCGCCCGGCAGGAGCTCGGGTTGGTGCAGGATCGCTTCTACTGCGTGACGGTCGCGTCGCTGACGCCGGCCAAGAACCCGGTGTTGCTGGTCGTGGCTGCACGCCGCGCCGGAGCCGACGCACACTTCATCTGGGTCGGCGACGGTCCCTTGCGCGGGCAGGTTGCTGACCTGATCCGCCAACACGACCTCGGCGACAGGTTTCTTCTCCAGGGAGCAGTCGACGACGTGCGCCCCTGGCTTGGCGCGGCTGATGCCTTCGTGCTGCCATCGCTTCGAGGACACCCAGTGGAGCCGCTTCGGTGAGCGAG